>ONAE01000167.1 GCA_900315695.1 uncultured Prevotella sp.
TTGTCCCAGCCTTCCTTGCCGAAGCTGGACACGAAGAAGTTCATCTCGTCCTTGTTGCAACCTACCAGAATCTCCAAGTCCTTCGCTGCACCGTTGGCGTATGCCTCGAAGGTGTCGGTGGGCAGATACTTTCCGTCTCTTTCGGGCATCTGGTGTGCAAAGTTGACTGCTGTAGCTGTTTCCAGAAGCTTGTCGCCATCGACCTTCAGAAGATCGGCAACCGTCTTGCAACCGAGCGCCTCCATCAGTTTGTTGGTGCCTTCGATACCTTCTTCCGGAGATCTCGTCTGGTTCACAGAACCGCTCTCAGCGATCAGTCGCTTGAAATACTTCTGGGAGCCAGGAACCAACGGCTGCAAGGTACAGCTGGCAGCACCTGCGGATTCACCGAAAATGGTCACATTGTCTGGATCGGGTAATCCTTGCCGTCGGGCAGGTGAGACAGGTGCAGGAAGCCCATCACACCAAGTCGATAAGCAATGGTAACAACGATGACATCAGGATTCTCCTTCACGAGATTGATGCAGTCAAACATCGGGTCGATGGTACCGCCTGACTCAAAGGCACCGCCGTGAATCCATACCATCACGGGCTTCTTCTCCGTTGTTGTGTCATCAGCCTTAAATACGTTGAGGTACAGGCTGTCTTCACTCAGGTAATAGAGTGAACCTACCTCAAACGACGGGTTGCCGTAACCGCTCTTCGCATTATAATAGGCCTCATAGACACCATCGTCGGAAACAGCATCCACAGGAGCCTTCCAACGCAGGTCACCCACAGGTTGCTTACCTACATAGGGAATACCCCTATAGACGATGATATTATCATTCTTTCGACCTACGAAAGTACCATTGATACACTTGACAGCCAGCGACTTGTCGTAATTGCCATCGGTAATCGGTTTGTTCTCGCCACCGTACATCTCTTTCAATTTTTCCCTAATCTCATTCAAATCCATAGGCTTGTTTTCTTTTTGTTATTAATTACATTTTTAATTATCAGTCAATGATTCCTCTTCTACTTCCGTTACGAAACAGGCCACCATACCATAAGTGATAGTGGGGCGTATCCATATTTCAATCAAATAATAATCGGTATATACATCACTGGGCTCAATATAGATGTCGTAGTTGTAAAGAGCGGCAATAACCACGTCCACCAAGAAGATCATCCACAGGTCGCGCTTGGTGTAGGTCTTCCATTGCTTGCGGGCATAGAAGAATGTCAGCATGAGGAGCAGCATGACCGAGAGAAAGAGACAAATCACGTGTAACGCAAATATGGCCAATGGTGGCGGAAAGAGGATGTCGCGCAGCAGGATTGTCATCCCCACACATATAGAGCAGCTGTAGTTGAACTGATTGGGACTCATATGGTTGAAGAAGTACAACCCTATCATGGTCAAAGAGGCCACGTAGAACATGTTGAGAATCAGCTCTTCCCCAGCCTCTTGCAGTCCGAATTTGTAAACCGCATAGTACATGACGCCCACAGACAAAAAGCCCGCGATGGCTGTGAGACCAACATCTGCCATTTTGACTTTCTTTTTAAATCTTAGCATGTTTTATTTGAGTTTATACCTTGACTTCTATTTGATTGATATCAGTTCGACTTAAAAGCTGCAATGCGCTTTGCTACGTTTTCCTGGAGGTTTTTGTAGAAGAACGAGTAGTCGTTTTCGTGGAAACTGGCTGGCCCGAAGAATTCTTTCCCTTCGGTGACAGGAGCTGTAGTGTTAGTCACGATGACGCCACGGTTCTCACTGGCGGATGCGTAGGTTTCGTCGAGCTTCCAGTTCAACGGGTTGATGCTTATAGCACCCGGGAGCACCGCGACGTTCCTGGCGTTCTCCTCTACGTTCTTGAGACCCTCAGTGTTATAGCTGATGATGACACCCGTGTCGCTCTCTCCGGTTGCAAACTTCAGGTGCGGATATGCTTCGAGGTCATCTTTTGTGATGGCAAAGCCAATGGGGTAGGCAGCCACCATGCGCTGGTAGTAATCGAGGTGCTCTGCGTCCATTGTTACAATTCTCGAAGTAGTAGTCGAGTGCGGCTTTGATGTCAGTATAGGATAAACCTGCAAGTGCTGCGTCAATGTTGCCTGTCTTCTTAGCAACCTCATTGGCATACTTCATGCCAGCTTGGCGGTACCACGGCACAAACACGTTGCAAGACTCCTCGAACACGGTTGCATTCGTCTCATATTCACCCAGCGCAAGCAGAATCATCTCGGGGTTGTCGATAGGTACGTAATTGGAGGCACCATCTTCGAAGCTCATGTCAGCGTACGATGTCGAGTAGATGTATATAGCATCAACGTCTTTGGTGATTTCCGGGTAAGAAAGCCAGTTAACCTTATCGCTGTAATCGATAGCAGTCTCCGGCTGTACCCTCGTCATCTGGAATGTAGCGGTGTAGGTCGAGCCATCCTCGCGCACACGCAGAGCCGTAGCCTTAAAAACATCATCCTTGATGCTTTCAATTTCCCACCACTCACGCAGTTCCTCGCTGTCTTTCGTGTCCTGCCAGCGGGTGCAGAGCAGTGTGCCATCGACGAAGTAGTCTGCCAGGTAGTGGGGAGCTTCCACCCACTTGTCATCCACCAGGTCAAAGAATGAGTAGGTGCCGTCGGGATTGCATTCCCAACGGTGCAGTTCATCGTTTGTTTCGTCACCCAGATCTCTG
>ONAE01000163.1 GCA_900315695.1 uncultured Prevotella sp.
GCGCCAGTGGCACCCAACACCATGAATGCACCATTCTTAATGCCTATCCAGAACATCTTCAGCATGCTGTCGCCGTTCTTGTCGTAAACGTACTCACGAATCTCTTCAGCAAAATCAACGGGCATAAAGATAAGTTCCGAAAGGCCCCATGAACCGACACCTGCCACAATACGGCCAATGAAACCAATGTCTTTCTCGACCTGCTTTATGGCTTCGAACCACCACTCCAACTCATCCTTAATGCCTAACTCTGGCGGCAGTTCCTCGTCCACGCCACCAATGTCGCCCATAACCAGACGGGCATACGTGCTTCGGATACGATTAACGTTGCGCTTATCATAGCCGTAAGTCGCATCATAGCCTTCAAGCTGCATCTCGGTGTATTTCACCAACGGGAACATCCGGTTCAATTGTCCTGTCTGGACGACTGACTCGATGATATGCATCAGGCGGTCGTAGGTATGCTGGTCTTCCTTCATGAAGGCCTCGGCAGCATTCATGTCGTTGACTTCACGACGGGGCTGTGATGCTAAACGTATCGTATGAGTACAAGTGTAGATCTTTGGCTCGGCATTGTTCGGACCCTGATATTCCACCTTAATAATACACTCGGCATCAATACGGTTGGGCGCATCGAGCACACCCTTCAAACTACGGACGAGGCAGAGTCGGCCCTCGTCGCATCGGTCGGTCAGAGCCTCCATCTGCAGTCCCAACTTATCCACGAACGCCTGCTTCGATTCGTCCTTAGCCTTCACGGTGAAGCCGTCCTTACGCAGCGGAATAGGAGAAATCTTCAGCAGATCATACAGCGTGAGAATGGCCTGATTCTCCTGCGACATATACTGCTTGCTACCTGCCTTGATACGCAGTTCCGGACGTGTGCGGTGTTTCATCGGATCATACTCTGTGATATAACAACCTATCTCACCCTTGTCCTTGAACTCCACCGCCAGACCCATGTAGAATCGTAGCACGGGCAATGTGCCCTCAAGATGGGTACCTCGATTGTTCTTGGCCTCTACATGGAGCGTATAACTGAGGTACTGGCCGGGGATGCCCTCATCTTTTGCAGGATCTTTCACATTATCGAGAATACGCGCAAAATGATGTTTTTTCTGAGCATCCCAATACACATCTACCCCATAGTCACCTTCGTTTCCCTCACTGTCTGTAATGTAGGCAGTCACACCATTCTCTCCCTCGAAACCTGGCACGAGGAAGGGCAGTTCCAGAACCGATTCATACTGAGCAGGGATGGTCAGGTTCTCCTGGCCGAACTGTATCTCACCCTTTTCTATGCGGAAGTGAACGCGGTTGGTATAAGTGCCTCTGTCAACAGAAAGGCGGAACTTCACGACACCCTCTTCGGGCGGGTTATCATCCTGGGGTGCTGACACGAAGCATGAACGCCACTGACGCGCTGTGCTGCATCGCCAGTGATCAGCGTGCCGTCGAAGTCCTTGTAGAACCGCATCTCTAACTGGTCGGGCTCTTCATCGTCATCATCATCCTCGTCGTCATTATCATCCGAGTTGTCTTCGTCTTGCTGGTCTTTAGCGTTTGCTTTTCTACGCTTTCTGAGTTTATTGATAAGATGAGTCAGATAACCTATAATACCTGCAGCAACGGCAGCAGGAATGGCTGTTCCCCATGGACCTTTCTCATCGGGAGCTTCCGTATCATCCTCAGCACTGGCTGTTATGTCGCCTTCGCTAACTTTTACTTCTTCAAATTCACCTCTAATATGCAGAAAGTCATTATATCCACGATCTCCCCACCTATAAGTTGTATATTGGGGATTACTCTCTGCTAACTTGGGTGTTGTCGAGTAACTATCATATTTAAGACCTATATGGACATAACCATGTGTTGCAAATCCTCCAATAACAAAGAAGCTAATGACTCCAACACTTTCGGTAAAAGCTTCTTGACGTGGGGTGAGTTTAATCTCCTCATTCCACGAGTAACGACTCCAGTGATCAACAAAGGTGATTGATGCCGGCGTAACAGAAACCTCGCCTTTAGGTAAAATGCTCACATGCGGATCTTTTCCATATGTTTCCTCTTTGACTTCACATTTTCCTTTGATAGTTAAGGTTGGTACACTAAACTCATAAGGCAAACTTCTATATTTTTCAGAAAACCCCTGAGCAGGAATCGAGATAATAAACTCATCCTTTGTTACAGTTATGTGAGCTTTCACCTTACCCGGTTCAATCTCAACACGTAAATCATGATTGTCTTTAACTCTATATTCGGTTATTGATATATCCGCATCAATAACAACCTTTTTAGAGTCGCCACTGGCCCATGAGGCTATGGGCACTAGAAGTGCTAATACCGTCAGTAAGGTTTTAAGATATCGCCTGATTAGAGTCATAGTATAATAGTGTTATTCTGTTTCCTTATACATTTTCCACTGGCTGTAGGGCAATACCAGGAAGAAGCCCTGAGTCTGGGTGTTCTGCGGGCCCATCTCTCCATGCAAGCCTACTTTCTTTGAGCCCTCGGAAATCTGAGTTGGCGTCGCAATAGAGAATTTCAAGACTCCCTTTGTCTCAGCATTTATCTTCTTGACCATGTTCTCAGCCTGCGCCCTCGATACTTTTGCAGCCTTCGTGACGCTGGTTCCTGCGGAGTGAGCCTTCGAACCCGTTGCAGCCCAGTATTCATTATAAGTAACGGGGAATCTTTATAGTTTTATTTGTTAATATCAATGACGGGGTCTTATAATCCTGACAGGTTTCCTAGCAATATTCACGCTATCTGTATCCGTTCTGGTAAGGCCTCTGGAATAAGCCCAATTATCATATCCCCAATGATAACCTGTGTAATTCGGCCGGCTGACGTTATAAAGGTAGAATGCGACTTTATTTCCATGATCGTAGATATAGCCCGAGAATCTGTTGTCGTCCAGACGATAATCGCTAATCTGAATGGAGGTTCCTTCCTCGATAAATTTCACATGGATATCACCGAGATCTACTCTCCAGTCAATATGGTTGGCCACATAATCCCACGGGGCATCGCTATAGTAATCTACCCAATAGCCAGTTCCACTCGAAAAGGCATACGGGTCTTTCAAGAAGGTAATCTCCGTATAAATGGCCTCATAGTATTTCCCTTCCCACTCAGACGTGACATACATGTCACCTTTCCAGGTTCCCTCAAGTGTTTTGGCAATCTCTTCATCATCGCATGAGGTGAATGAGACTGATATAAGTCCCATCATTGCTACCATTAATAGGAAAAACTGTTTCTTCATATTCTATCGTTTTTGGTTTGTTATTGCCCAACGGGTGGCATATTCTTGCCGTTATGATCGTAATAGAGTACGGTTCCGCAGAGATCACAGTAGTTCTCACCCACTGCTCCTTTGTTATGGCAACATGCACAATCCAGTTCATCACCAACAGCAGCCTTTGCATTATTCCTATGGCGCACTGACGGTACAGCCAAGGCCTTTGACAGGAAATACCATGCAAGCCAGATGACCCAGAACGAACAGAGGATCATGCATATCTTCTCATAGACACCCTCATCGTAATCATCTACCATATAAATGACACCTAGAACGATAATTGCTGTGATGATACTTCCGATGAGGTATTTGATCAAAAAACGGATAAACGTATGGTGAAACGGCCCCAGACCTATATTAGGTGAAATACGTCGATTGACGGGGTAGGTGAACTTGGGGTGCTTGGCAGTACCATTATATCGTGCACCACAATGCGGGCAGAATTTCTTCCCTAAATGAACACGCTTCCCGCAGTGCCAACAGAACATATTTCCATAACCGATGTATTTATGCATAATAAAACAATATATATTTTTCGCAAAGATAAGATAAATCTATCATTGTGGGACTTACAAAACTTGCAAAACGACTGACAATTCAAGAAATGTTAGTCGTTTTCGCATGGTTTGACTTCTTTTTCTATGCTTTTTTGGTAAATTTGCAGAGAAACCTAACACAATATTGTTATGAAGAAAATATTACCCTTATTGGCGCTTTTGCTGATGGCTTGTGGATCCACCCCAGCCCATCAGACTACAGGCGATGCCTCCAGTGTTGAAGAAGCAGCCGTATCTCATCTCTATTATGTTTTGAATAGTGACACGGGGCATGTGATG
>ONAE01000161.1 GCA_900315695.1 uncultured Prevotella sp.
GAGCGGCCGTAAGAAAATCAGTATGTACACCCGATGGCTGACAGTGGCAATCCTGCTGTTCCAGGCACCGGGTTACCTGATGAACCTGAAGATGCAGGCAGGAGCAGCCCTGGCAACAGGTATCTCTTGGTCTGTATTCATGGTTCCAGCCGTTATTATCCTGTCTGCAGGAAGTATGTTTATCCTGTGGCTGGGTGAGCGCATTACGGATAAAGGTATAGGTAATGGTATCTCTCTGATCATTATGATCGGTATCATCGCCCGCTTGCCTCAAGCTTTCATTCAGGAGGTTAGCTCTCGTTTCACTGCCATCACGGGTGGTGGACTGGTGATGTTCCTCGTTGAGATTATCATTCTCTATGCAGTTGTTTGCGCAGCTATCGTTCTAGTTCAGGGTGTCCGCAAGGTGCCCGTACAGTATGCTAAGCGTCTTGTAGGCAACAAGCAGGTGGGCGGTGCCCGTCAGTATATTCCGCTGAAGCTGTTCGCTGCAAACGTGATGCCTATCATCTTTGCTCAGGCACTGATGTTCATCCCGTTGACCATCGTTCAGTACTCTGCACCTGAGAATGCTAGTTGGTTCGTGCGTACGATGCTCGATCATCACAGCTGGACCTATAACATTATCTTTGCTATACTGATTATCGCATTCACCTACTTCTATACAGCAATCACCCTTAACCCGACACAGATGGCTGAGGACATGAAGCGTAACAATGGTTTCATCCCAGGTGTTAAGCCAGGAAAGGATACCGCAGAGTACATTGATACAGTGATGTCACGTATCACCCTCCCTGGTTCACTCTTCATTGCCTTCATTGCTATTATGCCGGCATTGGCTGGTCTGCTGAATGTACAAGATGCGTTTTCTCAGTTCTTCGGTGGTACGTCACTGTTGATTCTTGTCGGTGTGGTGCTTGATACACTCGCACAGATTGAGAGTCATCTGCTGATGCGTCACTATGATGGTCTGCTCAGTTCTGGTCGTATCCACGGCCGTGGAATGGCTGCTTACTAATCTTCTATGAAGATATTTCTGAAGACTGAAGATGAAATTGAGCTGATGCGTCAGGCAAACCAACTCGTTGGTCGTACGCTTGGCGAATTGGCAAAACATATTAAACCTGGAGTAACGACCCTCCAGTTGGACAAGATTGCCGATGAGTTCATCAGAGATCATGGTGCAATTCCGACATTCAAGGGGTTTCCCAATCCATATGGAGGGCCGTTTCCTGCCAGTATCTGCACATCGGTTAATGATGTGGTTGTCCATGGAGTTCCCAACAATGAGACTGTCCTCAAGGAGGGTGATATTATCTCAATTGACTGTGGGACACTGTTGAATGGCTTTAATGGCGACTCGTGCTATACTTTCTGTGTAGGCGAGGTCTCTGATGAGGTGAAGCAATTGCTGAAGACCACAAAGGAGTCTCTTTATCTAGGTATTGAGAACGCTGTAGCCGGCAAACATATTGGCGACATCAGCAGTGCTGTACAGGATCATTGTGAGGCACAGGGTTATGGCGTAGTACGCGAACTGACCGGTCATGGCATTGGCAGGGAGATGCATGAGGAGCCTAAGGTGCCTAACTATGGCCGCAGGGGAAACGGTGTCATGCTCAAGGCCAGTATGTGTATAGCGATTGAGCCGATGATTACCATGGGCAACCGAGCTATCTGGCTTGATCAAGACCGTTGGACCATCCGCACGCAGGACGGTAAGCCCGCAGCTCATTTCGAGCATACGATTGCTGTCCGCAAAGGTAAGGCAGAGATTTTATCTTCTTTTGAAGAGGTAGAACAGTTGGAAGGAAATATTTATTGATTATATGGCAAAGCAATCCGCTATTGAGCAGGACGGAACAATCGTCGAGTCACTATCGAACGCTATGTTCCGAGTAGAACTTGAAAATGGAGTCCAGATTATTGCGCATATCTCTGGTAAGATGAGAATGCACTATATCAAGATCCTCCCCGGTGACAAGGTTAAGGTTGAAATGAGCCCTTATGACCTTACGAAAGGAAGAATTGTATTCAGATACAAATAAACAAAAGGAACAATTATGAAGACAAGAGCATCGTTGAAAAAACGTACCCCAGACTGCAAGATTGTACGTCGTAAGGGTCGTCTGTTCGTAATCAACAAGAAGAACCCCAAGTATAAAATGCGTCAGGGTTAATGTTAAATAAGCATAAAATGTGCGGAGGTTTGAGAAAATCTTCGTACCTTTGCATGCTTTTTAGCAGAATTTCGAAATTTT
>ONAE01000160.1 GCA_900315695.1 uncultured Prevotella sp.
ACCGTTCTTATAATACTTATAGGTGTGGCGTACATCATTCACCCAAGTCTGTTTGCTGCTATCCCAGCGCATGATCTCACGAGTGGTCAGGCGACCCTGATCGTCATAGCTGTAACGGTATTCCATCTTGGCGCACATCTGATTGTCGGTCTTCTGCTCATAGACTTCAATCTTGTGGATCACACCATCCTCGAAATCTGAATTGTACAGATAGGGGGCGTTCACGTCGTTAGCGGCGTTGAAATACATCGTAAGAACGGTAGCAATTGTGATGATTGACTCCATATTGTTATGCGTTTAATTGTTTAACTTCATCTGTTTGACGGTGCAAAGGTACGATAAGTTGCATTAACATTAAGTTATCCGAATGTTATCTTTAGGTTAATTCTGATAAATTTGAGGTTTTCACCCACTTTTTTGTAACTTTGCAGAAAATTTTGCCAGGCCATAGTGATGATTTTTACAACTCATCTGTATATATAAGTAGAAACAGCGACAAAAGATGCAGATCAAAGAACAACAATTCAAAGAACTCTTCCTTTCGGAGTCTGGCAGGATGTATAAGGCTGCCTACATCCTGCTGGGCGACGAAGACGAGGCGAAGGATGTGGTACAGGATGTCTTCGCCAAGCTGTGGGCTGGTACCATCCCACTGAAAGAGGAGTCGCAGAGAACGTACTTGCTGACCTGTGTCCGAAATCGCTGCCTCAACATCATTGCACACCGCCAGACACAGCAGGAGACCATCAGACTCCTGATGCCAGAGGCAATCACCACTGAAAAGTACGACGATGAAATCGTCGAAATGGTGAATCGCTACGTTGATGAGAAGCTCTCGCCTCAGACCAGTCGTATCATCAAGATGCACTTTGACGAGGATCAGTCGTACAAGGACATCTCCAGTTCGCTGGGCATCAGTCTGTCGGCAGTCAACAAGCACATCGTGCAGGGTTTGAGGAAACTACGTTCAACTTTTAAAGACAGAGAAGCATGAAGAAAGAAGAGCAGATCAGGATGCTGCTGCACCCTGAGAAATACACAGATGAGCAGCTCGACCAGATGTTGGACGAGGTGAATATTCCTGTGCCTGAGCCCAATGAGGAATGGGCAAGGTTTAAGAAAAAGAGAAGTGGATCTCCCATCTTAAAGATTGCAGCCTCTATCATTGGTGTGCTGATGCTTTCAGGCATTTCCTATGCCACAATCGCCCATTTCATCGAGACAGATGAGAAGCCGAAGACGGCTATTGCGGAGCGTAAGCCTGATATAGACAAGGTTGAGAAGACCTACGGCATGGAGGTGCTCCCCACTAAGAAAGCCCCTGTGGAATTTAACAATGTGGAGCTACAGCAGATTATGAAGTATGTGAGCGATAACTATAACGTCAAGGTGGAGTTTAAGGACAACAAAGCACGCACCATCCGCTTCTATCTGCAATGGGAGTCCGACAACACCCTTCAGGAGATTATCGACAAGATCAACCACTTCGAGAAAGTGCGTCTGACACTCAACGAAGAAACCATCACCATTGAATAAGCCAGCACAATGAAAAAGATATATATACTCTTATTGTGCCTTGTCGCCATGAGCGCAAAGGCGCAGCAGTTATCACACGACTTCCAGAACGTATCGCTCAGCGAGGCCCTGATCTGGATTGATAACGCTCAGGATCATTATAAACTCAACTTTATCTTCGATGAATTGGAGGATTTTACCGTCACCACCCGTTTGGAGAATGTATCTGTCAGAGATGCCGTCCGTCAGGTTTGCGGATTCTATCCCATGCATCTTACCTTCGACCATCAGGACATCTATATAGAATGTACTCAAAAGGAGGACACAAAGGTTATCGGGCGCGTGGTTGATGATAGTGGCAATCCCATTGAGTTTGCCAATATCACACTGCTTAACGATGGTTTTGTGAATGGTGGTATCAGCAATGAGAATGGCGACTTCGTGATTCCCTGCAAAACCCAGTCTATCACGCTGAAAGTGTCATATATCGGTTATAAGACAGTCACTCGCAACATCAGCGTGGGGCATGTCGGTACTATCACCCTCCAGCCTGAGACCTATATGGTGAAAGGCGTAGAGGTTAAAGGTGAGATTCCACAGTACAAGATGACTCAAGGCGGCCTGACGGTAGATGTGCAGCACTCTATCCTGCACAACATTGGAACAGCTGACGACCTGCTATCGATGATGCCTATGATGAAGGGCAAAGACGGTAAGTTTGAAGTGCTGGCCAAAGGCGAACCAGAGATCTATATCAACAATAAAAAAGTACGCGATAAGAGCGAACTGAAGCAACTGAAATCTGTTGATATCAAGAGTGTTGATGTCATCACTGCTCCTGGTGCTCAATACAATGCTGAGGTGAATGCTGTCATCCGTATCAAGACAATGAAGACACAAGGCGACGGACTGAGTCTGATGGTGACCAGCGATACGTGGAAAAACAACAAGTGGAGCAGCTATAACGACGAAATATCGCACAGGCGGACTGGAGGTTTCTGCTAACGTAGCACTCGACAACAGTCACTACAGTGCTGATCAAGACATTGAGCAGGAGCTGCATATTAAGAAAGACCTGTTTGATGTTCATGCTACTCTACCCGTAAGGAGTAGTTGGACGGAACTGCATTACAAGGCTGGCCTGAGTTACGATTTCAATACCGACCATTCTCTTGGATTGAGCTTCTCATCGCAGAAGATATTCTATAATAGATTCAAATCTGACATG
>ONAE01000159.1 GCA_900315695.1 uncultured Prevotella sp.
CACCGTGCGCGACCGCTTCGAGCAGCAGGACGACACCTTTAAGATCATGAAGATCGAGAAGTTTATAGCCTATATCTTCCTCACCTTCATCCTCATGGTGGCCTGCTTCAACATCATCGGCTCGCTCTCCATGCTTATCATCGACAAGAAAGACGATGTTGTCACCCTGCGCAACCTGGGTGCCAGCGATCGGCAGATCATCCGCATCTTCCTCTTCGAGGGCAGGCTCATCTCCGCCATCGGAGCCGTCATCGGTATCCTCATCGGCCTGTTGCTCTGCTGGCTTCAGCAGCAGTATGGTATCGTGGGCCTCGGCTCCACTACGGGCAATTTCGTCATCGATGCTTATCCCGTCAGCGTCCACCCCGAAGACATCGTGCTCATCTTCGTCACGGTGCTCATCGTCGGCTTCCTCGCCGTCTGGTATCCTGTCCGCTACTTCGCCCGCCGATTGCTGGCGTAACCCTTTTCTAAATGCTCCATCAGGTGTTCATTATATCACCGTACACAATTTCAGCACATCCTCATCAAAAGTGTCTTTATTGATAGCCTTGTTCTTTGTGACGGAACGACAGTTGTAGATAGTTTGGAGTACGCAATTCAGTAGTTAGTGTCGTCGGTGATTTCTGCAGGATGCGTCCATCCTCTGTGAGTAAAGCATTAAACTCTTCAACGAAAGTTGGGTATAGTTCGGTGAACGCCTTATCGAAATGGGTGAGAAAAGTTGCTGCATCTTCCTCAGATATTCGGATTGAAGAAATGGTCTGGAGTAAATCCTGCGCTTGGTTTGCCTTGATTTTCCGTTTGACAAGCGTCTGGTATTTTCCTAACTTGTCGATGTACTTGGCACAGAGATCAATATAGATAGTGGCAAGACCTTCACGGCGTTTGTTGGTGTTTATTAGTTTCTGGTTCAGCCCGTGTAACTGATCATTTAGTTCAGCTTGACAGTGGATGCTCTCGGCTAATTGTTGATTAAGTATATTCAATTGCTGATTATTATCTGCCAGTTCCTGTCTTTTGGCTGTCAGTTTGCGATTTTGCCGAAGAATGAAATAAGCGGTGGCCAACAAGCCAAGAACAAGTAGGGAGATAAAAATCAGGGCGTAAGTCAGATGTTTGTTCTGACCTTTAATGGTAGCTTGATAACTGGTAACAATCTGAGGCAGGACGCGAGAAACTTCTATCATGCGCAGCCTGTTATTGTAGAACTTGGCATCTTGCATTGATTTGTTGATATATCGTTCTGACCGTTCCAAATCACCTTGCTCAAAAAGAATCATGGCGATACTCATCAGGGCAGAATTCTCCATGTTAGAACATTTCAGGTCACACTGGCTTGCTCTGATCAGATACTCCATTTGTTTGTCATATTCCCCCCGTGCCGCATGATTACCAGCAAGTGCATAGCAGGCCATCGCGTATTCGCGTACATTATCTTTATATTTCTCAAGCACATGCTCATAATGTTCACGTGCCTTTACTGGGTCTATATCGATATAGACGAACTTTTCGCCCATATAATAATCATAGAAAGGTTCGTCAGGTGACAACTTGGCAATGGCTTTCTCCAAATATTGCTTTGCTATTGCTCGGTATTGTGGGGCGTATACACTATCGTTGGCGAAACTAGCCTTATAAGAATAGTGGGTGAAATAGTGAAAGTAGTAATAAAACATGGCATCCTTCTCAACAGTTGTTGAGTCTATGCTGTTTAATATGTCGAGTGCCTCGCTGTATAAGCCGCTTATGAACAGCAACTCTGAACGATGTAGCATGAAGCGGTTGATATAGTTTTGGTTGTGTTGCTGGAGAGCCAACTGATAACCTTTCTCGGCATAGTACATGGCAGAGTCGAATTTGAATACATGATACTCGGTATAAATGTCGGTATAGAGTCTCAGCAGCATATTGCTGTCACGTTCAGCCCTTGCCTGTTGCTTGAGCAAGGCAATTCTGTCTTCCTTGGCCTTGATGAACTCACTGCGCTTAACAATTGTCTGATCGAGTTCTGTCAGCATCTGATTGTTATCAGCCTTAGTTGCCAAGGCTGTCAGAAAGAGGGTCAGTAGTAGCAGCAATCTAATCATAACGGATAATTTTTCCGCAAATATAAGAAGAATAATTGAATGAGTAAAGTTTACTATGTAGTTTTTAAGAATTATTATAAGTTACTGATAGACAAACAAATAAGATCTTCAATATTTTCTATTACTTTACTAAGCCATTACTATGCCATACAATCTGCCAAAATCTTCTCTAACTTTGCAACCGAAAACGATATTTTGTATCAATAACTCAAAAAATTAACTCATTATGAACAAAATCAATTCAATCAGAAGACTACTGCTATTCGTTGCAGGATTCTTGATGACCGCAGTCTCCTACGCACAGACTACGGTAAGTGGTAATGTGACCGATGATACTGGTGAACCAGTTATTGGTGCCAGTGTGATGATGCCGAAGTGGCTAAGTGATGCCGTGTTCTACCAGATTTATCCGTCATCGTATATGGATACAGATGGCAATGGTATCGGTGACCTGCCTGGTATCACTTCGAAACTCGACTACATAAAGTCTATCGGCGTCAATGCCCTGTGGCTGAATCCTATCTTTGAGTCTGGATGGTTCGATGGTGGCTACGATGTGATAGACTATTACAAGGTGGATCCCCGTTTTGGCACGAATACAGACTTGGTGAGATTGGTCAACGAAGCCCACAAGCGAGGCATTAAAGTCTGCCTCGACCTTGTAGCAGGTCATACTAGCAGCGAGTGCGCTTGGTTCAAGGCTTCAGCTGAGAAAGATCCCAATGGGCGTTATAGCGACTATTTCATTTGGCTTGATAACATCTCTGATGCAGAGAAACAGGAGATTGCTGCCCGTAAGCAGGAACCTGACCCTGCCGCCAGCACCCGTGGACGCTACGTAGAGGCCAATGCGCCTCGTGCTAAATACTAC
>ONAE01000166.1 GCA_900315695.1 uncultured Prevotella sp.
TAGGCCGTTTTTGGTCGTTCAACTGAAAATTCAACTGAACTTTTTTTTTCAGTTGAATAGTTGAACTCTACATTTGCACTCGCAATTCGATCATTGAGGCTTGCTCGATCTTTGAGGCTTCGCCTCGATGATCGGCTGCACCTCAGCAATTCAAGCGAGCTTGATTGCGTTCGGTTTGCGCGATCATTGAAGTTTCACTTCTAAAATCGACTTCACCTCAGCAAAGTTTGAAAGTGAACTTTCACTTTGCGTTCTTGGACGAGCCAAGCGGCCTGAGGCCGAGCGCGGTTTGCTCGATCTTTGACATATTGATACATTGTGATAATTCTCGTACGCATATACGCGTACATTTATTAATAATATAAAAACAATAAAATTATGAATGTAATTCAAAAAAGTAATGCGATGGGTGCTCAGAGCATGACATCGCTGGAGATTGCTCACGTGACTGGCAAGATGCACAAGGATGTGATGAAAGCCATCCGAAACATGGAGCCAGCCTGGTTGAAGGTTAACGGGCGCAATTTTGCGCTCGTTGATTACCGAGTGCCTTTACATTGCCACGAAATTCAATGACGAGGCTCGCGCCAAGTTGGTGATTCGTTGGCAACAGTTGGAACAGGAGCGTTTGGTACAACAGGGTGTCAGACGGCTGCTGGTGACCGAACAGGATGTGATGCACGAGGCAGAGCAGATTATCGGACGCACGCTGGTATCATTCAACCAGAATGCCGACGGCTGTATCACTGCCAGCGACATTGCCGAGGCATTAGGTATGGAAGTGAAGGATCTGAACTCGTTCCTTACGGACAAAAAGGTTCAGAAATGGCAGCGGGGTCAGTACCGACTGACTCCCGAATATGAAGGTCTCGGACTGGCACAGGACAGGCTCTTCATCTACTACTCGAAGGACAAAGAAGAAGTAAGATTGAAGCTGAACAAATATCGAATCCCAGTGAAGAAGTGCTGCATGTCTTGCACTTTTAGGGATCTAACTCGATCCGTTGGGAAGCGACTCTGTCTCAAACAGGAGGTAGATGTGCAAAGGGACTTCTATTGCCCGAAATGGCGAATGAGTCATACCCAGAGAATGGCGGGCTTCGCCCGAGGCAGTGTGAAATGCAGAGAATATCTGATGTTCGTGCTGGCGGTAAGGGAGGATGAAGCCCTGGCGATTGAGCGAGGCGAAGAGGTTGAGGTACTTGGGTAATCTGGCCACGATCCAGTTTAGTGAGGGTGATTTGGTAATCGCTACGCTGAGATTCCAAAGTCGGGAGTACAATGGGCAGATGTTTATGGATGTCATCGCAACAGAGTTGATTAAGAAGTAAAAACAATTTGGGTTGAAGTGAGGAGGATGTTCTCGAGTAAATGGCCAAAGATTCCAACCTTCTGCTCACAAAAACTCAAAAACAATGGAAAAGAACAACAACAAAACAATTAAGACAACAACACTGAGTGCCCAAGTGGCAGTAACCAAGACGGAGTGCGGTATGAACATTGTACAGGCACTGCCTGATAATCCTTGTCCAGGACAGGTAGAGCCGTTTCATGGCCGGGGCTCATGTCAGATGTTTAACAATGGGGCGTTTGAATTCGTCCAAGAGAAGCGCTTGCGAGGCAAGCCTGAACTGAAAGTGGATTATGGCAGTCTGTCGTTCTGTACTGACGGCAACGACCGAGTGATTTTTACTGTTCCTGCCGAGATGCGTGCAGATATGCCGGAAATACTGAGAAAAGGTATCAAGAAGATTATCAACCATCTGAAAAACAAAGGACTTAGCTTATGATCTATCGGATTACTTACGACAACAAAAGCCGCAAGCTGGCGCATCCTGTGAGGAATCGCGAGGAGCTGATGGCTCTGAGAAACTCGAAGGAGAATCTGGAGAAGCTTGCCAAGGCGCGCCAAGGTGACGAGAAAGCCAAGGCCGAGCTGCTGCAACTGGCTTATAACATCGGTCATGTAGAAGGTCTGATAGCGGGCTGCAAAAGTCAGGGTAGCTTCTTCTTTCATGATGTGGATTGTTACGATGCAGAGCAGTCGGATGCCTTCAAGGAACTCATTTTGAGTAAGAAGGATGTTATCGGCTTGATGATGCTGGAACGCTCCGCTAGCGGCGGTTGGCATCTGATATGTAAGCGTACCCCAGGCACAACCATCTTAGAGAGTCAGGTGCGTGTAGCCACTGAACTCCAAATCGAGATGGATACTAATACGAGGGATTTGCAAAGGGTGGTCTATTCGACTAGTGGAACGCTTGAAGACCTGCCTTATTTAGACGATGCGCTCTTTGAGGAGCCGATGACTGCTGAAGAATGTGAAGCTGAGTTTCTACGTTTGAAAGAACGTGAGAAGAAACGGCAGGAGCAAGTGCCGAAAGAGGCGAAGAAGGCGAATAAGCATTATCGGCCGTGGGAGAGCGCTTCCAATGTCGCCTCGAACACCCCTCTTGTCATTCCGAGCGTAGCCGAGGAATCTCATGAGATCTCTCCATGCGCTGGTGAAAGTGTTTCTGAGTGGAGCTACCCAGTTGCTGACAAAGGAAGAGGCCAACGGCATATTAGCCGAATTGATGCCCGAGCATTGGAAGGATGAAAACATCCAGGCGTTGGTGGAAGCCTTCTACGCCAACTACTATAACCCTACGCAACGACTCCCCAAGTGGCAGGAAACCTTGTTTACGGGTAGTCAACGGTTGAAGACAGTCAACGATCAGGCGGATACGCCAGCGGTGCTCTCGCCACCACCGATGCCGAAGAAGATGCCCAAGCTGATTGAACTGCTGACATCCCGCTCGCCTGAGATCTACAAGCCCGCTGTGGCTAACGCCGCTTTTCCGCCTTTGGGTACGCACCTCTGCAAAGTGCGCTTCTGTTATACGGATAATGTGGAGCATGAGGCCACGCTGATGAACTGTCTGATGGCAGGCACAGGTGCTGGTAAAGGCTGTATC
>ONAE01000157.1 GCA_900315695.1 uncultured Prevotella sp.
ATATATGAAGTCAAAAGCAGTACAGTTTTTGGAGGCGAACCAGTCAGGTGAGCGTTCCACGTTCGTTGACGATGCCAAGTGGAGGCAGGAGAATGCCTCGTGGCTGAGAAGATCCCGTCGCGTAGCCTATGCCATCATGGACTACATGCAGGATAATGGGCTTTCCCGTAACGATGTTGCCGAGAAACTGGGAGTCAGTCCTCAGTATGTGAGCAAGATCCTTTCCGGCAAGGTGAACTTCTCGTTCAAGACAATCTCAGAGATTGAAGAGGGTCTTGGCATAGAGCTATTCCAGGCAGCAGCGATGGAGGCATAAGGCTCTATAAAAATTGCACGTAAATCAGCGGAATCTATAAAATTTCGGTAGATTCCGCTGGTTTGAGTACATTTCTCGTTCTTATGCTAAAGGAACAAGTCTCCTAAGCACACTTCATTCTGTATTTCCTTGGAATAGGCATTGTGTGCAAGGCCATCGGTTGTGACCATGATATTATGCACGGCTTTTTGGGTCTTGGATGCCTCTTTAAAGATATTCTTCCTGTTGTTCAAGTCCTCTTGGTAAGATTCCGAAATAGTAAACTTACCCTCATGGTACTTCATTTCACAGAGGTCGATAATACCGTCACTTCGGTCTATCAATAAATCTACCTGGCAACCTTCCTTTTTCCTCTTACCTTTTGCCACTGCAGGTTCTTCATCCTCCTTTTTCTTCTTGGGAATGTATCGCCATGCGTATTCCTCTGTCAGAATTCCGCTAATACCAAGTTTCTGTTTTATCTGGTCAGTATGACAGAGGCAGACGCGCTCGAAGGCACGGCCACACCAGTTGTAATATCGGGGCGTTCCCTCCATCGCCTGCCAGAAATTTATGCCGTGCCGTTTTCCATTGATATACTCATAGTAGAAGAGTGTGTAATGGTCGATGAGTTGAAATATCTTATCCTTAGTTTGTTTGCCAATGACGGAGTAACCACGGATGAAACCACACCATTCCAAATCGTTCAACAGGTCTGTCAGTTTTCCATTATCTTCCAATCCTCCTTCCTCAATAAGTTCCAGTCTAGTCATACCCTCTTTCTTTCCAGCCAAAAGACTGATTACCTTGATGTATGGCTCTGGTTTCTTAAAGAGTGCCGCATAGAGCATACTAAACTCATCATACATATCTCCCTCGTTAGAGAAAATCAGACGGTCAACCTCTTGCGAGAGACTGACTCCCTTTTGCAGCAGACTCCAATAGTAGGGTACTCCACCGAATATCATATATCCGTTCAGTATCTGCTTGCGTGTCATCTCGATACCACGAGATGCCATCAACTCTTCGCACAGACGGAGAGAGAAAGGCTTCAGGGCTATTCTATGAGTGAGCCTGTTATGCAGTCCACCCTTATTCTTGATAATCTTCTTGACCATCCAAGATGTAGCACTGCCGCACACTACGAATACGATGTCCTTTCTGGCCGATGCCCATCCGTTCCAGAACGATTCCAGTTCAGAAAGAAAACCGGAGCGAGGGGCATCCATCCAGGGCAGTTCGTCAAGGAAGATGATCTTTTTACCTTCTGGTTGAAGGGTGATAAATCGCTTCAGTTCAGAGAATGCGATTATCCAATTGGAGAATACTGGCGGCATATCCGTCAGCCCATGCTCCTTCAGTGCCATGCGGAAACGAGCCAGCTGCTTCCTGGCTGGGATCTTAGCCGCTCCAGTGAACTGGAACGTAAAATGATAGTCGTATGACTCCCTTATCAGGAAAGTCTTGCCAACACGGCGACGGCCATAGACCGCTATAAACTGAGAATACTCATCAGTAAGCGCGTCTTGCAGTATTTTTCTTTCGTTGTCTCTTCCTATCAGCATAATCTTAGAATTTTGGTGCAAAGATAATAAAAAATGTGCTTAAACCAGCGGAATCTATCATTTTTTTGAGATTCCGCTGATTTACGCACATTTTTTTGGTGTTTTGATGCTCAAAAACTTTGAAAGCCGAGGCCATCCATCAGCAGTGATGGAAGCATAAGACTCGATGGCTAACAGAGCTTAAATAATGGTCGGTTGAATTAAGGAGTATTTCAACCGACCATTTGTTTGATGAACATTGTCTATCTTTGCACCGCGATTCGGAAAACTGCCAATCGCAAGAATCAGGATAATAACAATTAAAATATCAAAGACATGACAACAACAAATGATTCATTGAAGCTCGCAGAGCTGCTGAAGACTCCCATCTGCAAGATGGATGGTGAGGAACTTGCATTCCTCATTACAAGTATTACATCAAACCAACAGGCACAGATGCTGCTGACTCAGCCCAAACAGGAGGAACATAACGTCTATGGCATAGCAGGTATCGCTCAGATATTCGGCTGCAGCATACCAACGGCCAGCCGTATCAAGAAGAGTGGCATTATCAATGACGCTATCACTCAGGTAGGCCGAAAGATTGTAGTCAACGCTGACAAGGCTCTTGAACTGGCCAGCAAACATAAGAACAACTTTAATGTAGCATGATATTATGAAGAAGGATTTTAAGAGTATCGCATTCCTGGCAGTGTTCACAATGATAGTAGGTTGTGCGTTCTACTGCATCGGTTTCTATGACAGTGCCGTTTTCACCCTCCTGGTGGGCTTGACGATGTTGGCAGT
>ONAE01000154.1 GCA_900315695.1 uncultured Prevotella sp.
TACAAAGACCCTTCAATTGGCTGATGGACGTACCATCACCATTGAAACCGGGAAAGTGGCAAAACAGACCGATGGTGCTGTCATGTTGAAGATGAACAACACCGTACTCCTCGCCACTGTTTGTGCCGCAAAAGATGCAGTTCCCGGAACAGATTTTATGCCTTTGCAGGTAGATTATCGTGAACAGTACAGTGCAGCCGGTCGTTTCCCCGGCGGATTTACCAAGCGCGAAGGCAAAGCCAGCGACAATGAAATCCTGACATCACGACTGGTGGACCGTGTGCTCCGCCCGCTCTTCCCGTCAAATTATCACGCTGAGGTATTCGTGAATGTGATGCTGCTCTCTGCAGATGGTGTAGATCAGCCCGACGCTCTGGCAGGTTTTGCTGCCTCTGCAGCCCTGGCTTGCTCAGACATTCCTTTTGAGTGCCCCATCAGTGAGGTTCGCGTAGCCCGTATCAACGGTGAGTATGTGATCGATCCTACCTTCGAGCAGATGAAGGATGCCGACATGGATATCATGGTTGGTGCTTCTGCTGAGAACATCATGATGGTGGAAGGTGAGATGAAAGAGGTGTCAGAACAGGATATGATCGGTGCCCTCAAGGCTGCGATGGCTGCCCTCAAGCCGATGTGCGAACTCCAGACTGAGCTCTCTAAGGAGCTGGGTAAGGATGTGAAGCGCGAGTACGATCATGAGGTGAACGACGAGGAGCTGCGTGAGCGTATGAACAAGGAACTCTACCAGCCCGCCTACGATATCACCAAGCAGGCTCTCGAGAAGCAGGCTCGTGCTGAGGCCTTCGAGAAGATCCTTGCTGATTTCAAGGAGAAGTATGCTGCCGAGCACACCGACCTGACTGAGGACGAGTTGGAAGAGAAATACGCCATGATGGATCGTTACTACCACGATGTGGAGCGCGACGCTATGCGCCGTTGTATCCTCGATGAGGGTATTCGTCTCGATGGTCGTAAGACCGATGAGATCCGTCCTATCTGGTGCGAGGTTTCTCCGCTGCCCATGCCTCACGGAAGCTCAATCTTCACCCGTGGTGAGACACAGTCACTCTCTACCTGTACGCTTGGTACTAAGCTCGACGAGAAGTTGGTTGACGACGTGTTGGAGCACGGTTATCAGCGCTTCCTGTTGCACTATAACTTCCCACCGTTCTGTACGGGTGAGGCCAAAGCTCAGCGTGGCGTAGGTCGTCGTGAGATTGGTCACGGTCATCTCGCATGGCGCGGTCTTAAGGGCCAGATTCCTGAGGACTTCCCTTACACCGTTCGTCTGGTAAGCCAGATCCTCGAGTCTAACGGTTCTTCATCAATGGCTACCGTTTGTGCTGGTACGCTTGCCCTGATGGACGCTGGTGTTCCCATGAAGAAGCCTGTATCAGGTATTGCTATGGGTCTGATCAAGAATCCAGGCGAAGATAAGTATGCAGTATTGAGCGATATCCTCGGTGATGAGGACCACCTGGGTGATATGGACTTCAAGACCACTGGTACAAAGGATGGTCTGACTGCTACCCAGATGGATATTAAGTGCGACGGTCTGTCGTTTGATATTCTTGAGAAAGCTCTTATGCAGGCCAAGGCTGGTCGTGAGCACATCCTGAAGTGCCTCACCGACACCATCGCAGAGCCTCGTGCAGAGATGAAACCTCAGGTTCCCCGTATTGTTCAGTTCGATATTCCTAAGGAGTTCATCGGTGCTGTCATCGGCCCTGGTGGCAAGATTATCCAGCAGATGCAGGAGGATACTGGTGCTACTATCACAATCGATGAGACAGAGGGTGTTGGTAAGGTTCAGGTTTCTGCTCCTAACAAGGATAGTATCGATGCTGCTATCGCCAAGATCAAGGCTATCGTGGCTATCCCCGAAGTAGGTGAGGTCTATGAGGGAACCGTTCGTAGCATCATGCCTTATGGTTGCTTCGTAGAGATTATGCCTGGTAAGGATGGTCTGCTCCATATCTCTGAGATCGACTGGAAGCGCCTCGAGACTGTCGAGGAGGCAGGTATCAAGGAGGGCGACAAGATCCAGGTGAAGTTGCTGGAGATCGATCCTAAGACTGGTAAGTACAAGCTCTCTCACCGTGTACTGGTCGAGAAGCCCGCTGACTATGTAGAGCGTCCTGCCCGTGGTGAGCGCCCTGAGCGTGGTGAGCGTCGCGATCGTGGTGATCGTCGTGACCGCCGTCCCGATCGTGGTGATCGTCGCAATGGCGACCGTCGTGAGCGCCCTGAGCGTGGTGAGCATCGCCATCATCAGGAGGAGGCTCCAAAGGAGAACAACGAGGCAAAGGATTTCAGCGATTCACTCGATAACATGGACTTTTAAGCGGTTTAAAAGTTAAATAATCATAAAAATCTATTCGTCGGACTGCAAAGGCGCGCACGTATAATAAAATATGTGTACCTTTGCAGTCCGATTATTGAGGAGAGACTTAGAATCCTCATGGATTGAGGTGTGAATAGCGGTGTCTTTGGCCGGGCGCAGTGGTTCGTGAATCGTCAGTCCAGCAAGGGATCTTATGATTCCTGTGCGTTCGTTAGACTTGCAGCCGGGTTTAGACTCTCGGATGTGGGTTTATGTGCGTACATTAATAATTAAGTTAAACTGTTTTTTAGTAGTAAAATTAAATTTGAAATGAACACTTTAAGTTACAAGACGCTTTCCGTAAACAAGGAAACAGCAAAGAAGGAGTGGGTGGTGATCGATGCCACAGACCAGGTTGTTGGTCGTCTCGCTTCTAAGGTAGCAAAGCTGATTCGTGGAAAG
>ONAE01000153.1 GCA_900315695.1 uncultured Prevotella sp.
TGGAATCTCGTAGTAGAACAGATAGATACCCTTACGGGCGATTATGTCTATGAAAACGACAAACGCATTTTTCGCAAATGTCGTTTGTTGATTGGTATGCATCGGCCTGCAGAAGAATTGATTCGACAACTCTATACAGAACAGGTCTTACCTGATGCCAACTATGTCAGTCAGTGCAAACTGGAGATTGCCCGCGACTTCAAGCGTCAGCTTCAGTTGGGCCTGCCCACTAAGCAAGACGAGTTTACCCTTCGTCGTCTTTCGGCACAGATGAAAGATGAGAAGGTTTGTGTGAAGTTGTATCTACGCGAACCACTTCACGCCAAGTTATACCTTGCCCATCGCCCTGATGACAACTTCAATAAGATTCAGGCTATTATGGGTAGCAGCAATCTTACCTATTCGGGATTGACCAAGCAAGGAGAACTGAATGCCGAATTTGGCGACAGCGATAGCGCCGAAAAATTATCCCGTTGGTTCGATGACCGTTGGGAAGACAAGTTCTGTCTTGACATCACCAAAGAACTGATAGAGATTATTGACAATAGTTGGGCAGGAGAAAAGGAAATACCACCTTATTATATATATTTGAAAACAGCCTACCATCTGAGTGAGGAAGCCCGTACTGGCATCAAGGAGTTTACCATCCCACCAGAATTCAAGAGCAGCCTTTTCGATTTCCAGCAGACGGCAGTCAAGATTGCTGCCCGCCATCTGAACAACGAGAAGCGTGGTGGTGCTATGATTGGCGACGTGGTGGGATTAGGAAAGACCATCACTGCCTGTGCCATTGCCAAGATGTATGAAAATACCTTTGGCAGTAATACACTGATTATCTGTCCTGCCAATCTGCAAGATATGTGGGCAAAGTATCGCAGACAATATGACCTAAAGGCCGACATCATGTCGATGGCAAAGCCTATTGATGTGGATAATGCAAGATACTACAAACTGATTATTGTCGATGAAAGTCACAACCTTCGCAATAGTCAGGGCACACGCTATCGCAACATCCGAGACCTTATTCAGAAGCAGGACTGCAAGGTGTTGCTGCTGACGGCAACACCCTATAATAAGCAATACAAGGATTTGAGCAGCCAACTGCGCCTGTTCGTAGATGATGACACCGATTTAGGCATTCGCCCCGAAGCCTACATCCGCGAGATTGGCGGTGAGCGTAAGTTTGCCGAGAAGCACGAAGATTTCATTCGGAGCATCAAGGCATTTGAGCGCAGTGAGTGTCAGGAGGATTGGCAGGAACTGATGAAACTTTTCCTGGTTCGCCGTACCCGTACCTTCATCAAAGACAACTATGCCAAGACCGACCCCAAGAACGGGCGTAAGTACTTGGAGTTTAAGGACGGGCACAAATCCTATTTCCCTGACCGCGTACCCAAAGCAATAAAGTTCAAAACCGTCAGTGGCGACCAGTATAGCAGGCTCTATTCTGTGGAGATGATAGGCCTGATGGAAAGTCTGAAACTACCCCGCTATGGTCTGATCCATTATTTGGACGAGAAAAAGGCTGAAGATGCTTCCAAATACGAAAGCGACTTGATTGCCAATCTCTCCCGTGCCGGCGAGCGTATGATGGGCTTCTGCAAAAGCACATTCTTTAAGCGTATTGACAGTAGCGGTTTTTCTTTCCTGCTGACGCTGTACCGTCACATTTTGCGCAATGCTGTGTTTATCTATGCTATTGACAACAAACTCAAACTGCCTATCAGCGACGAGAACACCTTTCCCGAAGACTTCATTGACGATGCCGACATCAACGACATTTTTTCTAATGATGACGAACAGGAGGAAGAGGCATCCGGCGACAATCTCATACAGGTTCCCAACGACATGGCCGTCTATATGAAGAAAGCCGAGGAGTATTACAATGGTTTGATAGGCAAGAACAATGTGCAGTGGATAGATGCCAAATATTTTAAGCGCACACTGAAGCAGCAGTTGAAGAAGGACTGTGAACAGTTGATAGCCATGATCAACCTCTGCGAAGCCTGGAACCCGCAGACTGACCAGAAACTCAACGAACTGCAAGAACTGCTCTATGCGAAGCACCAAGGCGACAAAGTCATTGTGTTCACCCAGTACTCAGATACCGCCAACTACATATATTACCAGTTGAAAAAGCGAGGCATACAGCATATAGATAAGGCAACGGGCGGCAGCAAGAATCCGACGGCAATAGTAGAGCGTTTCTCGCCACTAAGCAATCAGGCGGATGTCTCTGCAGACAATGAACTGCGGGTGCTGATTGCAACCGATGTGCTCAGTGAAGGTCAGAACTTGCAGGATGCACATGTCATTGTGAACTATGACCTGCCTTGGGCCATCATCCGCCTTATTCAGCGTGCCGGACGTGTGGACCGTATCGACCAGAGTTCAGAGCAAATCTATTGCTATTCGTTCTTCCCTGCCGACAGGGTAGAAGAGATTATCCGATTGCGTACCCGCCTGAATGCCCGTATCAATGAGAATGCTGGTATTGTGGGCAGCGACGAAGTGTTCTTTGAGGGCAACGAGAAGAACCTCCGCGATATGTATAACGAGAAGAGCGGCAGTCTGGATGAAGACGAGGACGATGTGGACGTGGACCTCGGCTCGCAGGCATTCCAGATCTGGAAGAACGCCACCGATGCCAACCCAGAGTTGAAACGCATCATCCCAGAGATACCCAATATTGCTTATTCCACCAAACAGGCTCATAGTGCTATCGAGGATGGTGTCATTACTTATGCCAGAACCTATAATGACTTTGACGTGCTGACATGGTTCAACTCTAAAGGTGAGATTGTCAGCCAGTCGCAGAAGCG
>ONAE01000151.1 GCA_900315695.1 uncultured Prevotella sp.
TAGACACCTGTCACTGCCACCTCCATGATGCCGAAGGGATCGTCAGGACTGCCACTCAAGGCAGGGAAGTCGGAGTGTGACGACATGTTGATGCCGTGATCGAAGTATGATTTCATGGGATAGCTCTTCGTTTCCATGCCTTTAGGAACATAGCCAGCCTTCAGCAACTCCTGCTTGTCATTGGAGAAATGGTGCCACAACATACCTTCGGTGACGTAGATGTTATGGTCGGCCATACGCTTGTAATCCTCCGGATAGACACCATGCACGTGTACAAGTGTGTTACGCATCTCGTCCTTACCGCCATTGACGTAGGCACTGACGATGCGGTTGACGCCCTTATTACCCATGACGTGCGTGTGTACGGTCACGCCCTTTTCGTTAGCTTTGCGCGTAATGTCGGTCAGTTCCTCTTCCGACCACAGCACAACGCCCTGATGACCGTCGGGATAGAGTGGCTCCACAAAACCGGTGCCGGGTTCTACCGTGCCGTCCACAAAAATCTTGAGCCAGTTGGGCTTCACGCGTGTGGAAGCGTATTTCTTTGCGTCACCGGCTTTGGCCAGCACTTTATCCGTATCCATCCAGCTGTCCAGCTCGGTGGTCAGGCCCAGGACAATATGCAGGTCACCGGCCTGGTCTATCTGCTGAGCAGCCTTGAAGATATTTTCATTAAAGAAGTAGGTGGAGTAACCGTCAATATACATCAAGTGCCTGCCTGCTCCGACAGGAAACCATTTGGCGTACCGTCGGCTGCAATCCCTATCTCGCCGCCGCGTATCTCTTTCTTCAGCACGGTGCCGTCCTCCTTCATAATGCCGGCCTTAACAAGCATGATGCTGTTGACCAGTCCCTTATGACCCTCCTCGTCTGCAATGTAAATAGGAATATCACTACAGATGGCATCCAAATCCTGGCGGGTAGGCATCTTGTCCTTGAAGGTAAACAGATTCCACCCCTGTCCGAAAATAGCCTTAGCCCCTGAGTCCTTTGCCTTCTTGACTGCAGCGGGCACTATTTCCTTCAGAAACTTCTCGGGGCTGTCTTCATAGCCAATGATTGTTCCTACCGTCTGGATGGCATAGCCAAGCGTATAGTGGGCGTGACCGTTGCCGCAGCCTGGTATCACCAGCCCCTTGTCGGTATAGTCCACCACCTCGGTCTTGCCCTCTTTTACAAAGGCTTCGGCTCCCGCCTTGTCGCCTACATAGACATACTTGCCGTCCTTCACGGCAAAGGCCTCTACCACCTGGTTGCCCTCGGCGGTGTAAATCTTGCCATAGACCACAAGGTCGGCAGTAGGTTTGCTGTTGCAACCGGTGAGCATGCCCAATCCGGCAGTCATACAGATGGCTGCGATGAACGACAGCATCTTCTTAACACTCATACAAATTGTCTGTTTCATTTTCTTTTGTTTTTTTGGTTATTTAGATTTTGCAAAGATAAGCAAATTCCCCCATATAACTTTGCCCAAAAGACCTGACAGATCAAGTTTTGCTGATTTTGAAGTAATTATTGCAGATTTTGAAGCCGCGCCCATATAGTTACGGTCTGTCCCATGCGCTGTTTGAAGGCGAGACAGAAGGTGCTGTAACTGCGGTAGCCGCTTTTGTTTGCTAATTCCTGGATAGTGAAAGAGCGGTGGTTAGCAACTGCATCATGATAGATACTGACGAAATGATTGACGCGAAGATCATTTATATAAGTATTGTAATTCATGCTCTTGCTGGAGAAATACTGGCTAAGATAGAAACGGTTAGTACCAATGGCCTTGGCAAGTTGGGAAAGAGTCAGGTCGTGCTGCAGGTAGAGTCGTGTGTTGATGCAATTCTGCTGTAGCAATTGCCCGAATTTGTCAGTAAGCTCATTTGAGCCTATATCGCCTTCGCACTTGTCAGGAATGTCCAAATCATCAGGAAGGTCCTGCGACTGAGAGACACTCAGGTCACTTAACGTTTCTACTCGCCAAACGAGAAAGCAGGTCAGTATAATGTCAATTACCTGCATAGCGTATTTGTATAACTGACCATGGATTTCAAACACGTAGATGCTGAATCCTAACAAGATCGCGGCCAACACCACCAGACTCTGCCACACCTCCTTGTGCTCCAAATCGGCATAGTTGTCGCGCAGCCAGCATCCGTATTGTCTCGTTGCGCGTACCATATAGATAATTATGCTGATGATCAGCAACAGATAATAGGCATATAACACTGGTAAAATGGCATCGCTACGGGTTGCGATGCACACCATCATTCCTGCAGCGAGTGGTGCCATCATCACGCCTATGGGCCAATGTGGTCGCCTGCGGTCTTGCAGCATGGTGAACAATACGGCTATAGCCAAAGGAAAAACCGTCAGGATGTCTAATAATGTGCATACAAGATAGAGCATCATGATATCCTCGCTGGCGGTAAGATAAATGAGAGGCATATACCATAAATGGCTGAGTGTAGAAGCACCCAGGAACCCCGCCGTCCATCGCCGCAAACGTACAGACGACGTGACATTAGGGGCAATGGCGTTACTGCGACGGAACAGCAGATAGCAGCAGGCAATCAGATTCAATACTGTCACGCCTGCATAAAACATCAAATAGAGCGTATCTTCCCTCTACATTCCGTATTTGTCGACAAAAGTAGATAAATTCCATTAAACGGCCAAACTTTTCAGCGGATTTTTATACTTGCGTAGAATTCGCAATAAATTCAATCAGTCGCAGGCCAATAGCGAGAATTAACGTACGCTCCTACAAAGCCAATGTTCATGGGAATCATTTTAAGCATAAAAGAATCCTCGCTCAGTGATGGGCGAGGATCCTTGTTGATCTATGATCTCACAGTGTGTCAGATTTTTTGCTCTCCTTCAATTTTAGTCCGATGCCGAACACCTCACCCATCAGCAGTGCAAAGAAACCTTCGACTAGGGCATTGATACCGTCTGACAATGCATCAGCAAAAGAATTGCCTGTTATGATAGAAATGCTGAGAATAATGACACACACGCCAATCAAGAGGGCGCACAAGCCATTAATTACAGTATAATTTGGTCAGGAAGTAAGTTCTCTCCCAATCCACAATCTTTCTCTTGGACTCCTTTTCTGGATGGATGTTGAACTCGTCGAGGATCATTACCTGCTTGTTCTCTAAGTCGTAGAGCGGCCACTCCTTCGCCTTGCCGTCGGGTGAGATGTCGGCACTGAGCGACGGATTGCCGGTCTTGGCAAACTGCACCCAGAGTTTGCGCATGGTCTTCGTGAAGGTCGCATCGAATGCTCTTCCCGAAAGGTCGCTCAGCTCCGGATGGCCAAACACTGCCGATTGTTCTATCGCATGCCCGCTTTTCACCATGGGCACAGAAGCCTCTGGGGTGAATAAGTAGGTGTACACCTTGCCGCCTGCCTTGGTCTGGCACTCAGACAGTCTGATGGCCGGCGCATGAAAATAGCTCTGGGTGAAGAGACTGGCGGTCTTCTCCCAGTCTTCTCCTGGCACACTATTCAAGTAGCTCTCCACCAGTGCATTCTCTTCGTTCGTCATCAGTTTGGATTTCTTCTCCATGCGGTCATTAGCCCACATGTTCCAACCCTCCACTCCGAGGGCACCCGCAAAGACGTTCATCTCATCCTTATTACAGCCCACGAGATAATCTATATCCTTCGCAGAGCCGTTGGCGTATGCCTCCCACGGATTCTCAGGCAGGTATTCTCCGTCTCTTTCCGGCCAAATGCGGAATCCGAGTACCTGATATATGCCGAACAAACGTCCCACCGTTTCCGTGAGCACCTCTGGAGCCACTTTCTGAAGGTCGGCGACGGTCTTGCAGCCAAGCTCCTTCATCACCTCGTTCGTCCAAACGATAGACTCCTCCTTCGATCTCGTCATGGCGGGGGAACCGCTTTGTGTGATGACGCGCTTGAAATATTGATGGGAGCCTTTGACCAGTGAAATCAGCGTACAACTCGAACCACCGGCAGACTCACCGAAAATGGTCACGTTGTCGGGGTCGCCACCAAAGGCTGCAATATTCTCATGTACCCACTTCAAACCCATCATCTGGTCCATGATGCCTAAATTCTGTGCATCGGGATAATCGGCCCCGTCTGGCAGGTGAGACAGACGCATGAAACCGTATGCAGCGAGCCTGTAAGCGACGGTGACTACGATGACATCGGGATTCTCCGTGATGAAGTTGTAGCAATCGTACTGCGGATCTACCGTTCCGCCTGTCTCGAATCCTCCACCGTAAATCCACACCATGACAGGCTTTTTTCCCGCACTTGGCTCTGCTGCCTTCCATACGTTCAGGTACAGGCAGTCCTCACCCATCACGTAAAGGGAACAGGGGTCGCCATCGGCCTGATAGGGACTTTTCCCATAGTAATATGCCTCGTAGATGCCTTCATCTGGTACGAAATCTACTGGGGCCTTCCAGCGTAGTTCCCCGACAGGCTGCTTGCCGACAAAAGGAATACCCTTGTAGGCAATGACGTTATCCTTCTGCTTACCGACGAAGGTTCCGTTGATACACTTGACTGCCAGCGACTTGTCGTAATTATCGTCAGTAATCTGTTTGTTCTCACCGTACAGAGATCTCATGAACGCTCTTGCTTCGGCCGAAATATCTTGCTGTTCAATCATTGTTTCTATTCTCCTTATATTAATTTAACCTGAATTACATAGCGTAAACCTTCTTTCCCTCGAAGTAAGTGGCTGCGGGCTTGGCTTCATGAATCTGATCCACTGGGCACGACAGCACATCCTTATTAACGAGGAGGAAGTCGGCATATTTGCCTACGCTCACGCTGCCTCTCTCCTTCTCGATGAGCATCTGTTTGGCGATGTTGATGGTCAGGGCCTCGATGGCCTGTTCGCGGGTGACGAGTTCCTCGGGCCACCAGGGGTTACCGTTCTCACCGTGAAGCATACCTGTCACGGCTATCTCCATGATTCCGAACGGATCGTCGGGACTGCCGCTCGTTGCAGGGAAGTCGGAGTGAGAGGTCATGTGGATGCCTTTGTCGAAATAGGATTTCATCGGATAAGACTTGGTCTCCTGACCTACGGGTGCCATACCATGCTCACGAATATAATCGGCTAACCATGATGGGCCATGGTGCCAGAGCATACCAGAGACAGCATACATGTTATGGTCTGCCATACGCTGATAATCCTCCGCATTGACGTTACGCACATGTACCAGCGTATTGCGCAATTCATCCTTACCGCCATTGGCGTATGCACTGACAACGGTATTGACAGCCTTGTTACCCATCGTGTGGATATGCATAGAGATACCTTGCGCATTCGTCTTGCGCGTGATGTCCGTCAGTTCCTCTTCAGTCCAGTTGGCGAGACCCCGGTACCACCTTCAACCGTGCCGTCCATGAAGAGCTTGAGCCAGTTCGTTCTAACGCGGATGGTGGCGTATTTCTGGACGTCGGCGGCTTTTTTCAAGGCCTCTTCCACATTCATCCAGCTCTCAACCTCGTAGGTCAAGCCGATCACGAAGTTCAGTTCGCCAGCCTGATCCAGCTGCTGGGCAGCCTTGAAGAAATTGTCGTTAAAGAAATAGTTACCCCAGCCGTCGATATACATGGTGTAACCCTCTGCCAACAGATGTTCCTGAATCTTGGGGATAACGATCTTGGCTACGTCAACGGGATAGAGGTTCTCATTGTCGAGGAAGGAACGGGTGTAAGTGCCTGCCTGTTCTTTTAGGAATCCGGTAGGTGTACCGTCGGCACCCATCACAATCTCGCCACCACGGATATCCTTATCCTTCTTGAGCACCGTACCGTCGGCCTTCATAATGCCTGCATTGACCAGCATAAGGGTGTTGGCCACGCCCTTGTGCCCCTCATCATCGGCAAAGTACATGGGAATATCACTGCAGATGGCATCCAACTGTTGACGGGTAGGAATCTGATCCCCGAAGGTGAAGTAACTCCAACCGAAGCCGAAGATGCCCGTCGCATTAGCTTCGCGAGCCTTCTTGACGGCAGCGGGGACGAGCTCGTTCATGAACTTGTCGGGCGTAGCCCC
>ONAE01000150.1 GCA_900315695.1 uncultured Prevotella sp.
GTAGTCAGATGCTCTATTCAGTTGAGCTACGGAACCATTCAGCTCCTCATTATCTGATTTGCGGGTGCAAAGGTACACACTTTTTTCGAACTGACCAAACTTTTTGGAGACTTTTTTCTAAAAAAGTAGAATTTCACCGCTATTCTATCAGATTTTCAGTTCCTTGAGGATCTCACTCATGCGCTGGCGGTTCTTGATCTGCATGGGAACCAGCGGCAGACGGAGCACATTCTCTATGAAGCCCATCTCCGAGAGCATCGCCTTCACACCAGCAGGGTTGCCATCGACAAAGAGCAAAGAGAACAGATCGGTGAAACGGTGATGGATCTTACGGGCAGGATCGTATTCGCCACGCATCTGCAGGCGGATCATCTTCGAGAACTCCTTAGGCAAGGCATTACCGATGACGGAGATCACACCTACGGCACCACAGCTGACCATCGGGAACGTGAGGGCATCGTCGCCAGAGATGACATCGAAGTCCTTGGGTTTGTTCTTGATGATCTCATCCACCTGTTCCAGATTACCGCTGGCCTCCTTGATTGCTACGATGTTCTTGCAGTCGCGCGCCAGACGAACGGTGGTGGCTGCCAGCATGTTCACGCCCGTACGACCTGGTACATTATATAATACTACAGGCAACTCGGTGGCTGCGGCAATGGCCTTGAAGTGCTGATAGAGACCTTCCTGAGAGGGCTTATTATAGTAAGGACACACACTGAGAATACCATCTACGCCACGAAAGTCTCCAGTCTTGAGCTCTTCTATGATGGCTGCTGTATTGTTGCCGCCACAACCCATCAGGATGGGCACGCGACCCTGTACACGATCAACAATGAGATCCTTGATCTTCAGCTTTTCTTCTGCCGTCAGCGTAGGTGTCTCACCCGTCGTGGCTAGAATACAGAAGAAATCCGCCCCGTTGTTCAACTGATAGTCAAGAAGACGAAGGATGGCCTCATAATCTACAGCGCCGTCTTCTTTGAAAGGGGTGATGAGAGCGATTCCCAGACCCTTGAAAATATTGTGTACCATATAGTCTATTTCTAATCGGGCGCAAAGTTACAAAAATAACCGCAAATTTCACTGATAACTCAGCATATTTTTTCATTTTTTCTGAGAAATCAAAGAAATCTGCGGTTTTTATACAGTTTCTATTCAGCCTTGAAGAGATCCTTGATGCCACCGAGTGAACCCAGCAGATTCGTAGCCTCGTAAGGCAGATAGACGGTTTTGGTCTTATCGCCCTCAGCCAGTTCCTGCATCATCTGGATATATTTCTGTGCCAGCAGGTAGTTGGCCGGATTGGTGGATTTTCCTACAGCCTCAGTGATGAGTTCGATGGCCTTTGCCTCAGCCTCAGCCTTACGGATACGTGCCTGAGCCTCACCTTCTGCCTGGAGGATCGCCTGTTGCTTGGCAGCTTCCGCCTTATTCACGATAGCAGTCTTCTCACCTTCTGATGCCAGAATCTCTGCGGCCTTCTGTCCTTCTGAGGTCAGGATCTGCGCACGCTTGTTACGCTCCGCCTGCATCTGCTTCTCCATCGCATTCAGCACGGTGTCGGGAGGTGTGATATCCTGCAGCTCCACACGGTTCACCTTCACGCCCCACTTGTCGGTGGCGTCGTCGAGCACAGCCGACAGTTTCTTGTTGATGGTGTCACGCGAGGTCAGTGTCTCATCGAGCTCCAGCTCACCGATGATGTTACGCAGTGTTGTCTGCGTGAGTTTCTCGATGGCATTGGGCAGGTTGTTGATCTCATAGGTAGCCTTGAAGGGATCCACAATCTGGAAGTAGAGCAGCGCATTGATCTCCGTCTGCACATTATCTTTCGTGATCACATTCTGCTTGGGGAAGTCATACACCTGTTCGCGCAGGTCGATGGTCGTAGAGTACATATATCGGCCATGATTCAGCACCACAATCGACTTCGCACGGTCGATAAACGGGATGATGATGTTGATACCAGGCTGAAGCGTGGCATAGTAACGACCGAGACGCTCCACGATCTTCGTCTCCGACTGAGGAATAATCACAAGTGCCATTTTGGCAAAGATAACCACCAACACAATGATAGCTATCAGAACATAAGTCATAATGTCCATATCCTAATATTTAATGTTTAATCTTTAATGTTTTTACTGTTTAATCTCACTGACAGTGATGATCGTACTGGCACGACTGACCACCGTCACCGTCGCCCCTTCTGGGATTGCCTCACCACCATCAGCTTCTGCCTTCCAGATGTCACCGTCGATCTGCACGCGCCCGTAACCGCCTGCCTGAATGGTCTCCACCACCTTACCGTGACGACCTAAGAGGGCGTCGGCATTACTCACGCGTCCTTCATCATTCCGATGGAAATAGCGCAATGCCACAGGTCGTACCAGAAACAGACTGATCAGCGTAAAGATAGCGAAGAACACCAGCTGGGTGTAGAAACCGAGTCCCACAGCTGCCGCCACACTCGCAAAGACGGCTCCAATGGAGAAGCACATGATAAAAAAGTCGCCGGCAGTCAACTCAAGGATCAGGCAGATGACAGCAATCACCGCCCACGTCTGCCAAAGATGTTGTGATAAATAGTCGATCATAATCGTTTAATTGTTTACTACTTTCTTCTTATTAATGATGTATACCCCCTTAGGCAGATTCTTCAAATCAGAAGCCTTACCCATAAAGACACCGTTCAAATTATATACTTCTGCATCAGGTGCATCACTCTGAATACTCTGGATACCAGTAGCATCAACAAGCATATAAATGATAGATTGCGGAATTCCACCATTAACAAAATTCACAAACTTCCAATCTGTATTCTCATACATTTCAACCACCAATGCATATTTCACACCCGTTTTCAGATCATAGAATTCAAAAGGCACCTCCGCCGTTTCGCCTACAGGAATATCAG
>ONAE01000149.1 GCA_900315695.1 uncultured Prevotella sp.
GAAAACTTTCTTTTACCAATAACTAAAAACCTAAAACTATAAATATTACTACTAACCTAAAACAATCTATTAACCTTTTGACGATGCAAAGGTACGACGATTTTTTCTTTCCTGCAAGATTTTCTGCATAATAAGTGTATAAAAGCCCTCCGTTCTTGACGTAAATCAACCCTTTGTGTGCGCAAACATTAAATATTTATGCTTTTTGGCTTGTTTTTAACAAAACTTGTTGTATCTTTGTATCTGCAAAAGAATTATGAGAGTACTGATTATCAATACAAGTGAGCGAACGGGAGGGGCTGCAGTGGCTGCCAACCGTTTGATGAAGGCACTGAATAACCATGGTGCAAAGGCGAAAATGTTGGTACGCGACAAGGATACAGACTCGTTGACTGTTGTTCCGTTACCCCATTCGCCCCGTCTTCGTTGGCACTTCCTATGGGAGCGGCTGGTGATATTCTGCCGTCTGCATTTCTCTAGTCTGCATCTTTTCGAGGTGGATATAGCCAATGCAGGTTCTGATGTCACGAAGTTGCCGGAGTTTCAGGAGGCCGATGTCATCCACCTTCACTGGATCAATCAGGGTATGCTCTCACTCAAGGGTATTCAGAAAATCTTGCAAAGTGGGAAACCTGTCGTCTGGACGATGCACGATATATGGCCTGCGACGGCATTTTGTCATGTCACCTTAGGTTGTCAGCATTTCACCAGTCAATGCGGAAACTGTCGGCTGTTGCCTGGAGGTGGCTCTTCCAATGACTTCTCTACTACGATCTGGAAGCGCAAACAGCGGATGCTGGCTGATGGGAGCATTTATTTCGTGGCTTGTAGTCATTGGCTGGAGTCTGAAGCCAAGCGCAGTGCCTTGTTGAGTGGTCAGAAAATAACGAGTATTCCGAATCCTATCGATACCCGTATATATAAAAAAGGTGATAAGCAGGTAGCCCGTCAGAGGTTAGGTCTCCCATTAGACAAGAAACTGATACTCTTTGCCTCTCAGCGGGTGACGAATGCGAATAAGGGGATGGACTATCTGATAGAGGCCTGCCGTCAGTTGCAGCTTCCCGATGCGGCTGTGGTGATTCTTGGTGGTCATGCCGAAGAAGTGGTGCCGCAACTGCCGCTTACGGCTTATCCTTTAGGTTATGTGAACGAAGAACAGCGTATTGTCGATGTGTATCATGCCGCTGATGTGTTTGTGTTGCCTTCACTCTCCGAGAATCTGCCGAATACCATTATGGAGGCGATGGCCTGTGGTGTGCCCTGCGTGGGCTTTAAGGTAGGCGGCATTCCTGAGGAGATAGACCATCGCCGTAACGGCTATGTGGCAGAATACCGCAATGCGGAGGATCTGGCGCGTGGAATCCGTTGGATCCTGACAGAGGCTGATTATGAGGAACTCAGCAAGAATGCAGTTCACAAAGTGGTGCAGAATTACTCACAGCAGAGCGTGGCGTTGAAATACCTCGATGTGTATCATCAGGCTCAGGCCTTCAAACACTACCGCTTATGATACGGATGACCTATGTGACGATTACGTATAATGCCGCTGATGTGCTTCAGCGCACACTCGATAGTGTGCTTAGTCAGGATTATCCTGAGATTGTCCATCTGATCATCGATGGGGCTTCTACAGATGCGACGCTCCAGATGGTGAATGCCTATATCCAACAGTCGAATGCAGCAGAGAACGGGCATCGTATCCAAGTGACATCAGAGCCTGACAATGGCATCTATGATGCGATGAACAAAGGGTTGCGCTCACTTGACGGCGATTATGTGTGTTTCCTGAATGCGGGCGATTTCCTGCCTGCCTCCGACACGGTCAGCCGCATCGTGGAGAAAATAGATCAGTCGCAACTCCCCGCTGTACTCTATGGTGATACGGATATCGTGGATGGTGAGGGTCGTTTCCTCCATCACCGTCGTCTGGCTCCGCCAGAACATCTCACGTGGAAGTCGTTCCGACAGGGTATGCTCGTCTGCCATCAGGCGTTTTATGCCCGTACCGACTTTGCGATAGCTACCCCCTATGATATGCAATACCGTTATTCTGCCGATGTTGATTGGTGCATCCGTGTGATGAAGGCAGCAGCGAAAGAACATATCCCCCTGTTGAACCTGAAGATGGTGGTGGCAAACTATACGGAGGAGGGACAGACCACACGGCATCATCGTGAGTCACTGTGGGAACGTTATCACGTGATGGAACGGCATTACGGTCGCGTGCAGACCTTCTTGTTGCACGTCTGGTTCGCCATCCGCTCACTCTTTAAATAAGATGAAAGGCACCATCCCTGTCAGGGATGATGCCTCTTCTCACCAATTACTAACTATTTAGTTATCCTATTTAAGTATGAACTTTCTTTTCACTTAATTACGAACTTCTTATTATTAATAATGTAGATGCCCTTGGGCAGGCCATTTAATGCATCCTCGCTGCTCTTGGCTGTGCGTATCAGGCGTCCGTCGAGGGTAAAGACCTTTACCTCGCCATCCGTCTGGACTGTGATATGACGGATAGCCGTTGTGGTCACCGTAGCCTTCAGACCTTCATTACCAAAGTAATAGCCACCGTTGGTAAAGTCCAGGTTTGGGGTCTGCATGCCTCCACCACTAAAGATGATGAAATCGGGATTAGCCGTGCCAGATACGTCCCACTTCCATACACTGTTACCATTGTCGGCTGTGCCTAGTTTGGTGGCAGTCACGCCAGGCCAGTTTGTGCCAAGATAGTCCTCGCCTTTGCCGCCGTTCATCCAGGCCCAAACAAATATCTGGCTGCCCCAGGATGCGGGAGCCTCGAAGAATGCACTTCTCCCACCTTCTTCCATCGTGCAGAACGTTGGCACACCAGCATATTCACCATCCTTTTCCTCCTCAGTATTTATCTCAGGGTAATTAATGGCAGTAGGGTCGA
>ONAE01000146.1 GCA_900315695.1 uncultured Prevotella sp.
TGCAATACCTGCACCGATACCGCAGCCCAGCTGAGCCAGACCCTCTGCGGCTAAAAATAAAGCTGAAATCATAATCTTTAAATTTTTAATTATTAATAATGTTTGTACTTACTTGTTTACTTTCTAATTTTTTTACCTTTACTCAGCGTGATGCTCCTTATGGGCAAGCCCGATAAACACCGCACTCAGCATGGTGAAGACGTATGCCTGAACAAAGGCTACCAGCACCTCAAGCGCATTCATAAAGAGCAGCATGATGATACTGAAAGCGTTCAGACCAAGACCAAATCCGACACCCATAGACCAACCGAGGAAAATCACACAAGTGAAACTCAGGATCACAGCGTGACCAGCCATCATGTTGGCAAAGAGACGGATCATCAGCGCGAAGGGCTTCGTGAATACTCCGAAGAGTTCGATGACAGGCATCACCGGAACGGGATAGGCTTTCAGGAACAGAGGAACCTCTGGCCAGAATATCTCCTTCCAGTATTCCTTGTTGGCAAAGATGTTAATGGCAAGCATCGTACATATTGCCAGGAAGAAGGTGATATTGATATTACCCGTCACATTCGCTCCACCAGGAAAGACAGGGATCAATCCGATGAGGTTACATGTCAGGATAAAGAAGAATACCGTGAGTAGATAAGGTGCGTAAGGCTTATAATGCTTCTCACCAATTGACGACTTGATCAGGTCGTCGTGAATCGTCATCACGATCATCTCCATCATTCCCACAAAGCCTCCAGGAGCCTCGTCTTTCGCATCGTGCTTCTTATACCAGCTGGCACAACTGAGGAAGATCACGATCAGCACAATCACCACAATCCAAATCTGCAGCACACTCTTCGTGATACTCAGATCGAGGGGACGTGCCTCCGTGCCGTCAGCCATATGCTCGTATATCTTACCATGATGCTCTTCGCTGAAGAAGAAGCCATCGGGCAGACTATGAGCCGTACAGAAATGCCAGTCACCGGTATTCTCGCTACGGATGATGATAGGCAGAGGAATGCTCAGATGCTTTCCCTCATAGGAAGCGATGTGCCACTCGTAGGCGTCGGCAAGGTGCTCAAGGACAATCTCAGGAATGTCCAGCTCTTCGCCACCCCCACTCTCTTCGGCCAGCGCTGGCATCGGCAGCAGAGCTACCATCATCAGGAGGATTATCGACTTTAGTTGTTTCATTATCATATAAATATGTGTAAGCTAACTTTAACGTCAAGAGCGGTTAGATACTCTGGAGAAGAATACGGTATGATGTGCCAATGATGCCACATAGAACACCATAAACACAATGAAGAATTTCAGCATGGTATCATTGTTGTCGAGCAGATAATAGATAAACATTACTGCCAGCGCCAACAACAGGCGGAATCCGGATACTGCTGTAAAGAATGTGGGCAGACTGTCGGGCGAGTTCTTCACTACATAATTCCACACCACGCCAATGGTAATACACACGATGAGTGTGAAAGCCACGCTGACGATGGCGGGCGTAAGCAGATCAAGAAACCACACCTGCATCACCAGAAGGGTCAGCAGAAACAGAGCGGCTGAGATATACAGTCCCTGTCGAATGTAGTTAATACTCGTCTTTCTGATCTTATCCATTCTTAATTCTTCTTATGTCTGCGCTTTACTGAAGCTCCACGCAGAGACTTACCTGATTCTTCTGTACTTCCACGAAACCACCTTGGATCTCCAGTGAGGACTTACCCTCTCTGTTGAAATACTCTACTGTACCCTTCTGGAGGGTAGAGATGATAGGTGCGTGGTCGTTGAGTATCTCGAACTGTCCCATCGTACCAGGTACGAGGATACGCTCGGCTGCTCCATCGTATTCAACCTTCTCGGGCGAAACTATTTTAAGCTGCAACATAACTCTAAACTCTTAATTCTTACATCTTAATTAAGATTAGCCTTTAGCAGCTTCGAGCAGTTTCTTAGCCTTCTCCTTGGCATCCTCAATCGTACCAACGTTCAGGAATGCCTGCTCTGGCAGGTCGTCAACCTCACCGTCGAGGATTGCATTGAAGCCCTTGATAGTCTCTTCAATAGGCACCATGACACCAGGCAGACCCGTGAACTGAGAAGCCACAGAGAACGGCTGAGAGAGGAAACGCTGTACACGACGTGCACGGTTCACCGTCAGCTTATCTTCATCTGAGAGCTCATCCATACCGAGGATGGCAATGATGTCCTGCAACTCCTTGAAGCGCTGCAGAATCTGCTTCACGCGCTGGGCACAATCATAGTGAGCCTTACCAACGATCAGCGGATCAAGAATACGAGAGGTAGAACCCAGCGGATCCACAGCGGGATAGATACCAAGCTCTGCAATCTTTCGGTCAAGCACTGTCGTTGCATCCAGGTGAGTAAACGTGGTAGCAGGGGCAGGGTCTGTCAAGTCATCGGCAGGCACATACACAGCCTGTACTGATGTGATTGAACCAGTCTTCGTTGAAGTGATACGCTCCTGCATGGTACCCATCTCAGAGGCCAGTGTAGGCTGATAACCTACGGCTGAAGACATACGGCCCAGCAGAGCAGACACCTCAGAACCTGCCTGAGTGAAACGGAAGATGTTGTCGATGAAGAACAGAATATCGGCAGCACCACCATCCTTACCACCTCCGTCACGGAAGCCCTCGGCAACTGTCAGACCAGAGAGAGCCACAGAAGCACGTGCACCAGGAGGCTCATTCATCTGACCATATACCAGTGTGGCCTGACTCTTCTTCAGCTCCTCAGGATCAACAAGACTCAAATCCCATTTACCCTGATCCATAGCTTCGCGGAACTTCTCACCATAGCGGATAACGCCCGACTCAATCATCTCTCGAATCAGGTCATTACCCTCACGAGTGCGCTCACCTACACCAGCGAATACAGAGAAACCATCGTGTCCCTTGGCGATGTTGTTGATGAGCTCCATGATGAGCACCGTCTTTCCTACACCGGCACCACCGAAGAGTCCGATCTTACCACCCTTCATGTAAGGTGAATGGGATAGGCACCCTTCATGTCGAGCTGTTTCATACCGTCGATAGGCTGTCCGATCACGTTCAGCATACGACCTTTAATCTGATCACCGGCAGGCATCAGGATTGGTGTGCCCAGCGGGATCGCCTCCATTCCACGATGCAGACCATCGGTATTGTCCATAGCCACACAGCGCACAGTATCCTCGCCGATGTGCTGTTGCACCTCGACAATCAGAACGCGCCCGTCACCTCGGTCAATCTTCAATGCATCATGAATCTTTGGCAGCACTTTCTCAGCATCCTGACCCTCGGTATCGAAGTAAACATCGATAACGGCGCCAATGATCTGGGAAATGTGTCCAGTAATTTGTGACATAAGCGTTAATATTTTAAGTTACTTGTTTGTTTTATAGTTCTCTTTTTTA
>ONAE01000145.1 GCA_900315695.1 uncultured Prevotella sp.
TTACTCTTTGAAACTGCCAAGGCAGAGATAATCTCTTCTTTCATTTCCTCATCAGGTTCCGACCTTAAAGTTTTATTCCACGAGGTTTTTGATGACATCATATTCCTGACACTGATCTTCACCATAGTCCTAACGGCCAATTTTGCCAAAGGACGTTTCCACCAAGATTGTTGTTCTGGGTCTATCTGTCTTGAAAGAATGGTTTCCATTTTATTAGCGCCATCTTCCCAGAAAAGCCAGTAATACATACACCATAATTGAATAGGCTTAGTTTCTGCTAAGGAGTTGGCAACCTTATCTTTATTCTTTAATGTATATATGAGCGTCGTGATTATGTCTATTAGGCTGATACTTCCAGCAGGGGTATTAGCTTCAACCATGCCAGACTTCATCTTCTCTCTTTCATCGCTGGAAAACACCACCGTATCCACTAATTCATCAGCTTTTCCAAGTACACCTTTAGGTTTGGTATTCTTGAGTACGAAGATATTACGTAAGAACAATGTGGTATCGCCATCATTTATGGCAGTATCAACAGTTCTCAAGAATTCATCATACTCAGTTTGATGGCTCTCTCTCCATTCTTTCAATATCTGTTTAATCTTGTTAACGTCCTTCTTCTTCATTACTATGCCTCCTTTTTGGATTTAGTACCCTTTTCCTTAGCCATACGGACTTTCTCTGCTATACGGTCTGCCTGTTCACTTACGCCAACCTTGATATAGTTCTCGAACACCTTTTCGCTCTGGTGCCCGCTCATGGCCATCATTTCACGGGTATTGAAGATTCCTTGCTTGTATAGGTTGGTGATACCACTACGGCGGGCTGTGTGGGTTGATATCAAGTCGTACTTCGGCATGATGACTTCACCATGGCTGTTGCGTTCGAACAAGGGAGAACCGTTGTGTTCCAGAGCATACTTTTTCAATTTACCATATTGGCTGCGTTCACTATCATTTAACTTCATGCCCTTTGCAACTTTCTTACCCCATTTCACGAAGTTATCCTCACTCTGCTTCTGACGCATGTCAATCTGGGTGACATATTTCTCTGCCAATGAAGGAACGTTTTCGGAGAGTTTCTTCAAAATCTGCTTCAGATGATGGTTCATTGTACGTTTATCAACTGTTGGGAAGTGATAATTGTATTTGTCACAAATCTCAAACATACGGTCATCGAGAATAGGAACTTCAACATAGGTGCCAGTTTTCTGTTGGAACAGGCTAATAATAGGAGTACCATGTTCTGTCGTTTTGAAATTGTCACGAGTATAGGATCCATAGTCAGAAAAACGTTGGCATGAGAAGTTGCCAAGCAGGAACAAGTCTCGAACTTCGTCATCTTTGCCCGTCAGTTGCATCTCAAACAATGCATCAAGTTCTTCGTCCGTCAAATAGAGTTCCGCTTTCTTTTCGTTAGCCTTAACAGTCCTCTCTTTCCAGACTTTAAGGGAAACAGCATTAGCATTTATACCTTCTTCTGCTGCCAAATTGCAAAGTTTCCGAAAGCAAGTAACGTATTTAGATATGGTCTTGGGCATCATTCCTTTCTTTTCAAGGAAAGTATAGAACTTGTCAGCAAAAGGTTTGGTGATTTCATCAAAGGTCATATCTGCCGGGGTATAAGCTTTTATATACTTGCCAAAACATTCCCATACCACAACAGACGAGCGTTCATAGTGCTCACCGTTGTGATGAAGAATGTCTTTGTTCTTGATACCGTCAAGGAAATACTCGTAAAAACCGACAATCGATTTCATTTCCCGATTCTTCTGTTCCCTCCTTTCTTTTACCTCTTGCTCCTTTCTGTCATAGACTTCCTTCATGACAATCTTCTCCACAGCAGCATTTAGCAGCATCGAATTGAGGGCTGAATTTCCGTCCTCTACTTCATAATGCACGTCATCGATGTCAATGCCGTTGGCAATAACATCATTAATGGAGGCCTCTATCAGATCCAGTTTATCCGACAATTCCTTACCGTCTTTGGTCTGGCGGAAAGTTTCCCATATCTTAGCGGACTTGTTCACTCGAATCCAAGTCTGAATATCCACGGGGATGTTTGTACACACCAATGCACGTATCATCGGGGTCCGCTTGCGTACCTCTATATATAAGTTAGCGCGACCCTTTGTTTCCTTTGTCCTCAGAAAGTACTTTTTTGCCATCTTAATCTTGTTTTGATTATCGGGTGCAAAGGTACAAAAAAGTTTTTGAATTGATGGAACATTGATGGAACATTTTTAAGTTTTTATGAATTCTTTTGAACACTCAAATTTTTAATAATCTTTATAACATACTGATATACAGTATTCTACGTGTGTTTTCTAAAGATCTTAGAAATTCATAATGATGGTTCGAGTCCGTCCGGGCACCCAAGATAAAGGCTTGTAGGTCAAACACTTACAAGCTTTTTTGTTTTGTCAGAATTTGACATAATCAGCACCCCAAAACCTCAAAAATAGGCTAAAATCCATTGATTGTTTACCTATTGTTTACCGCTAAAATGAAGTGTAACATGTTGACAATCAAAGCAATGGTTAAAAAGGATGGTATGCGTGTTGACCGCAAGTACAATGTTAAGCTTAGTTTTACCTACAAAAGAAAGGTAAAAAGGCTATCTACGAGCCTATTTGTGAGTGCTGACGAGCTGACAAAATCACTAACTTTTAAAGAAGGTACAGACATCAAACGGAAGGTTGACAAACTTGTAGAAAGTTACAGGAACAAGTGTGACCAACTACAGGTTGATGTCAACAACTACACGCTGGATGAAATCATGGAAATGCTGATGTAGCTGTTCTTCAAATTGTTCCATTGTTTCTCTTAAACTTTGTTGTAAAACGGGACAAATTTACTCATTTCTGCCCGATTTTCAGTACTTTTGTGCCAACAATTAGGATTGTTTATGAAGATATGATAGAAATTGGACTAAAACATACGAGCGAATTGACAGTAACAGAAGATGTTATTGCAATAACTGTTGGGTCTGGAGACTTGCCAGTTCTGGCAACTCCTATGATGATGGCATTGATGGAAAATGCTGCTATGCTTGCCGTTGTTGACGAACTTCCTGAAGGTTGCACAACTGTTGGTGGTCATATCGAGTCTTCCCATCTGAAGCCCTCAAAAATTGGTGATGTAGTTAGGGCAGTAGCCGAAGTGACCAAGGTTGACGGAAAGAAGATTGAGTTCAAGGTGGGCGAAGGTACACACCTGAGATTCATTGTTGATAGAGAGAAATTCATGTCAAAATTTCAATGACAATTAAGTGATATGGTACAGCAAATAGAGATAATCCTGAAGCCGAAACGTAGAGGCTTCCACTTGGTGACGAGTGAGATTCTGAGTCAGTTGCCGAAACTGCCGAAAACAGGTATCGTGAACATCTTTACGAAGCATACCAGTTGCGGACTGAGCATCAATGAGAATGCAGATCCAGATGTTCGTGTGGATATGGAAACCATCTTCAACCGTCTGGTTCCCGAGAACCGTCCAGAGTACGAGCATACCTTGGAGGGAGCTGATGATATGCCTGCTCATGCCAAGTCCACGCTGAGTGGTGTGAGCATCACTATTCCTATTACTGACGGACGATTGAACCTTGGTACTTGGCAGGGTATCTATTTCTGCGAGTACCGCAATTTCGGTGGTTCCAGAGAATTGGTAGTAACGATTATAGGCGAATGAAACATAAGGGAATCATCTGCGGCATACTGGCTGCTGTCTGTTACGGCACCAACCCGTTAGGAGCTTTGCCGCTCTATGCGGAGGGTGTGAATACGTCGTCCGTCCTTTTCTTTCGTTTTTCTATAGCTACGGTAATACTGGGTGTTGTCCTTATTGCTAATCGTAAAAGTTTTGCAGTTACAAGGACCGAATTAATGACGATGACCAGTCTCGGAGCTTTGATGGCTGCATCCAGCCTGACCTATTACCAGAGTTTCCATTACATGGATGCGGGAATTGCCTCTACCATCCTTTTTGTCTATCCTGTGATGGTAGCTGTCATTATGGCCACATTTTTCCGAGAGAAGGTTACGGCTGCAACCATTACTTCCATCACCCTTGCCTTGATTGGTATCGGTCTACTATACAAGGGAGATGCTGGCATTTCGCTCAGTATGATGGGCGTACTATTGGTGATGGTTTCCTCGCTTACTTACGCTGTTTATATCGTGATAGTCAACCAGTCGAGTATCCGTATGTCGACATTGAAACTTACGTTCTATGTGTTGCTGATATGCATGACGTGTCTGCTGGCCTATTCATTTACTTCGCCCGACTTGCATCTGATGTTGCCGCCATCTCCCCGAGCATGGTTCTTTGCCTGTTGGTTGGGTTTGGTGCCAACGGTTCTCTCACTGGTATTCATGACTATAGCCGTTCATGAGGTAGGAGCCACACCTACGGCTATCATGGGAGCCTTGGAACCATTGACGGCTGTAGCCATCGGTGTGCTGGTCTTTGGTGAATTATTTACGTTCAGACTTGCCGTTGGAATCGTGCTTATCCTTTCTGCTGTATTGCTGATTGTGATGGGTAAGAATTTCCATCTGCGTACTATCACACATACAATAACAACACTCGTCAGGAAAACCTGGCGTTGGAAATCATAAAATTATGGCAAAAAGAGAATATATACAGTCCAATAAGGATTGGCTGGAAGCAAAAGCAAAAGAGGAAGGTGTCAAGGCTCTGCCCAAAGGCATCTACTATAAAGTGTTAAGCGAGGGTAATCAGGACAGCCCAAAGCCGACGGTACGCAGCATCATTACGGCTCATTACACAGGCAAGACCATCGATGGCAAACAGTTTGACAGCAGTCGTGGCGGTGTGCCGTTGGCTTGCCGTCTGTGTGACCTCATTGAGGGTTGGATTATCGCCATGCAACAGATGCACATTGGTGACAAGTGGGAAATCTATATCCCTGCCGAAATGGGCTATGGCAAGTTTTCCCAGCCGGGCATCCCTGGTGGCTCTACACTTATCTTTGAAATTGAACTATTAGGAATATCATAATATGACACAAGAACAATTTGATGAACTATTGCGTAGTCTGCAAGGCGAATTAAATGCCGTGCTGATGTACCAGAGACTGGCTAAAGTGGTAAAGACAGATAAAGAACGAGAGGCCTTCCTTCAACTTGCAAAAGAAGA
>ONAE01000144.1 GCA_900315695.1 uncultured Prevotella sp.
CAAAGACACCGTTCTTTACAACCGCAGCCTTGGCAAAGGGCCTCTTTTCATCCATCGTGATGATGTTGCCGAGAATAATAGTTTGCTTCATAATTTTATCCCTCTTTGGTGTGTTTGATTTACATAGAGAAAACCTTCTTTCCTTCGAAGTAGGTGGCTGTTGGCTTGGTTGAGTGGATCTCTGTCGCCGGGCAGGTCAGCACGTCCTGGTTGAGGAGCAAGAAGTCGGCATATTTGCCAGTCTTGATGCTGCCTCTCTCCTCTTCGATGAACATCTGCTTGGCGCAGTTGATGGTCATGGCAGTGAGGGTCTGCTCACGTGTGCCGAGCTCCTCGGGCCACCAAGGCGTGCCATTCTCGGACCAAAGTACACCTGTCACAGCTATCTCCATGATGCCGAACGGATCGTCAGGGCTGCCACTCAATGCAGGATAGTCTGAGTGGATGCTTACAGGGATGTTATTGTCGATGTATGACTTAAAGGGATAAGACTTGTCTTCCTGACCTGCAGGAACCATGGTCTTCAATACCTCAACCGCACCAGTTGGCATGTGATGCCAAGTCACACCAGAGGTGACATAGATGTTGTGCTCTGCCATACGCTTGTAATCTTCATCATTGACGTTGCGCACGTGTACCAGCGTATTGCGCATCTCATCCTGTCCGCCATTGATAAAGGCGTTGACTACTTGACTGACGCCCTTGTTTCCCATGACATGAATGTGGATGGTCAGACCTTGGGCATTAGCCTTGCGTGTCAGCTCGGTCACTTCCTCTTCCGTCCAGTTGGCAATGCCCTGGTGTCCGTCGGGATAGAGGGGATCCACAATAGCCGTACCAGCTTCTACTCCACCGTCGAAGAGGAGCTTGATCCATCTGGGCATGACACGCTTCGAAGCGAACTTCTTGGCATCAACGGCTCTGCCCAGTGCCTCGTCCATATCCATCCAGCTCTCAATCTCGTAGGGCAGTCCTAATACAAAGTGCAGCTTATCTTCTTTGTCCATCTGCTGAGCTGCCTGATAGTAATTGGTGTTTACGAAATAGTTACCCCAGCCGCCGTGATACATGGTGTAGCCCACTGATGCCAGATATTGGTCGATTTCCACCAAGTTAGACAAAGCCCTGTCGAGGGTATAGAGATTGTCGTTGTCCAGGAAGGAGCGCAGGTAGGTCTGGGCTTGTTCCTTCATCAGACCTGTAGGCATGCCGTTGGCATCTACAACAATCTCGCCGCCACGTAATTCTGTCTTGCCGGCAGTACCATCCTCGTTGATGATGCCAGCCTTTTTCAGCAAAATGGTATTACCCAGTGCCTTATGGCATTCCTCGTCCAGCAGATAGATGGGGATATCGCTGCAGATGGCATCCAGATCCTCACGAGTAGGCAGAGGGTCGAGACTCTGGAGGCGCCAGCCTTGTCCGAAGATAGAAGTGGCCCCTTCAGCCCTTGCCTTCTTGACAGATTCTGGAAGAATCTCCTTCAGCAATTTCTCTGAAGTAACATCCAGCCCTATCATCGTTCCGATGGTCTTAAGGGCATAGCCCAGCATGTAGTGTGCGTGGCCATTACCGCAGCCAGACATCACAAGACCCTTTCCTGAGTAGTCCACCACCTCGGTCTTGCCTGCTTCAACAAATGCTTCGGCCCCCGCCTTGTCGCCTACATAGACGTACTTGCCGTCTTTCACGGCAAATGCCTCTACAATCTGGTTACTTTCAGAAGTGAAGATCTTACCATAGACCACGAGGTCGGCGATGGTTTTTTCTGAAGGGGTGTCTCCCTTACTTGGGTTGTCTTCGTTCGCTGCGCACGATGTGAACATCGCTGCGGTGCCGCAGATCAGGATGGCGGCAAGCATCCACTTTTTCAAATTTCTCATATTTACATTTTTTAGGTTAAATATAATTTTAAAGTCTTCGGCAAAGTTAGCAATTTCTCACCAAAAAAGAATCACGGCCCATGTCCTGAGCCGTGATTTTTGCTGATTTCATCACATTATTGCTGATTTCATCACTTTAGGGTTCTCCAATCCCTTCATGCAGAGCCCTTATCCAGGCAGTCACCGACTGTCCCGTCTTGCGTTTGAAAGCATCTCTAAATGTATTGTAACTGCGGTAACCACTCTCCAGGGCCAACTGCTGGGCAGTGATGGAACGCTTGGAATCGACAGCCTCGTGATAGAGACTGACAAAATGGTTGATACGCAAATCATTGATGTAGGCATTGTAAGTCGTGCTCTGATTAGAAAAATACTGGCTGAGATAGTAACGGTTAGTTCCAATAGTCTTGGCAAGTTGGAGAATGGTGAGGTCGTGCTGTAGGTAGAGCTGCTTGTCAATGCAATGCTGCTGCAGCAATGATCCAATATTATCGCGAATAGTCGGCAAGAATGAATCGCCTCCTATCACCTCTGTGGTAGTCACATCTGCGGGAAGACTCTGCGGCTGGGGTATGTTAAGATCACTTAGCGTTTCCACTCGCCATAGTAGATAGCAGATAAGCAGGATGACAACCACCTGAAGAATGTATTCGTAAGCCAGATCTCCGCCAGTTAGTGCATAGATAGCGAACACCAGAACTATAATCGCCAGCACCACAAAACTCTGCCAGACCTCCTTGTGCTCCAAGTCGGCATAGTTGTCCCGCAGCCAGCGTCCGTATTGTCTTAACGCGCGAACCATATATATTATTAAGCCAATACTCATCAACAGTAAATAGGCGATTAGCATTGGAAAAATGGTTCTGCTGCTGCTGGCGATGCACCACATCATTCCTACAATGAGCGGCGCTACCATCACGGCAACAGGCCACAGAGGCCGTCTGCGGTCTTGCAACATAACCAACAATATAATGATCGACAAGGGAAAAAATGTCATACAATCAAACAAGCCGCCAACCAGATTTGCCAACATCACATCATCGCCTGAGGTGAGGAAAAATGTCGGCCACATGTACCACACATGATTCACGACGAAGACTGCAAAGAAGGCTGCAGTCCAGCGGCGCAAGCGTATAGGCGGCATAACGTCTTTGGCAAAGGCATTACCCTGACGAAACAATAGATAACAGCTTGCCAGCATGGCCAAAGCGGTCACTATTGCATAAAGCATGATATAGAATATATCTTCCCGAATCTGATCGTACATGATTGATAAGCCTTTGGGTGCAAAAGTACAAAATCTTTGGGAAATAGTGGCATTATCGCTTCATTTTTTTGCCTTATTTAAACGCGTCACTTTTCCTTGACGCGCTTTAAGTATTGACTTTCCACACTACCGTCGTCATCTCGGCTCACCACCATTTCTATCTTGTCATGTGCCTTGTTGGTGGTCACGGGGAATGTATCCCTCCTGTTTCTTTCAAGCGATTTTCGTAGTGATTCTTTCCACGCTGCTATGTTCAGA
>ONAE01000143.1 GCA_900315695.1 uncultured Prevotella sp.
TCCCCTAATGGAGATTATCTCCGTCACTCGTGGAGATCATCCGAGTGACCCGTGGAGATTATCTCCCTCCATCAAAGGAATGATTCCTTTGCGGCCCGCCTGCCTTATTGCCGTTACAAAGGTACGACATTTCAGAACCTCACTTCGGTATTAAGCCCGTTTCGTAGAGATAACCGGCGATAATCTCATTATTTTGCGTTAATCGGTGATATCGATGTCGAATTTGTCGGCGATGTATTTGACGACCTTTGGGGGCAGTACCCGCATACCCGGTTTCATACCTAACGCCTCCAGTTCCGCCATGTGGGGCTTAAACCAGTTCACCAACGTACAAACACTTACACCAGCCAATTCTGCTAATTCACTCTTTGATTTTGCTTTCATTGCTTTTTTCTTTAATTAAACACCTTGTCTCCTTAAAACTTTAAAACTTTCTCCCGCGTACGTACAGGAAAGAAAATCAGCAATCTCCGTTCACGTACGTACGCGCGGAACTTTTCAAAACGGCTCATCGCTCATCGCACGACGGGCGTTATAAGCCATCTGCACGCCCAGCGACTGTATCTCCTCAACCGTCCTGCGGACAGCGAGATAGCCCGAATCGCCTTCCTCGCTGAGGATACTCTCGAAGCCGAGTTTGGTAAAGGCCAGGTCAACAGACTCTTTGTTGAGCTTCTGGGCGATGTTGCCCGACATGACCTGCATGGCTGTGGCCACATCGATGAACTCACCGGCCTGATCCGCCGACGGCTTGCGGAAATAGCGCCTGACAAGCTGGAACTCCAGACTGACGACCTCGAACCGTCTGTTGCGCTCGTTGATCAGCCTGACATCATCGGCAGTGAACCAGAAATCGAATCCGTTGCGCAGCAGATAGTATGCCTGTGAGTAGATGCCCTGATAGTCAAACGGCATGTCGCGCGGCGACAGGATGCTCTCCACCTTGAACGGCAGCCAGCGTCGGGTGCCTGTGGGGTCGTTCAGGAAGCGGATGTTGTTACCCGTCGCACAGAACGACGCGATGTGCGCCCTATGCTCTGAATAGCGTTCATAAGCCTGACGGTCGTCGAAGAACGCCGTGGTGATGTCGGCCTTCAGGTCGTTCATCTCACGCTTACCCATTGCATCGAGCTCCTCACAGCAGATCAGTCCGAACTGCGTGATCACCCGTCGCGTGTCACGGTCAGACTTACCCACGTTCGTGCGGGTATAGAAATAGCTCCTCAGTTCCGGCGGCAGTAGGCTGCTCATCCAGGTCGTCTTGTAGATGCCCTGGTCGCCGATGAACACCAGCACCGTCTCGTTCACCGTGTCGTCCCTGATCCATCCGGCTATCATGCCGACCAGCCATTTCTCCAGACAGTTTCTGAACAGGAACCAGTCATTGGAGTCGCCCGCCACCTGCACCGATGCAGCCAGTACGTTGATATGGTCGCCGCCGTCGTAAGGCGGGAGGCTATCGAGATAAGCCCGGAACGGATGGAACTCCTTCGAATAGCTCGACTCCACGGTGCGCTTCACATAGTCGAACTTCGTGGGCTTCGTTTTCTCCATCATGCGCCACAGGTCATTGAGATCCTTGTCCTCGAAGTTCCGCCACCGGCCATCGCCAATGGGCAGCCCTCCATCCAGCCAGCGGAACTCCCGTCGCGAGGTGATCACGTTCTTTCTCAGTTCGATGTTCTGCTTCATAAAGGCCTCCACCTCTTCGAGCGTGGCATAGCCTTCCAGATAGTTGGGTTTCCGCTCGCGCAGGCCCTCGGCACTCTTCAACTTCCCCGAGCGAGGGCGCGTCGCCTCCAGGATCTCCATGGCAAAGAACCAGTCTGCATTCGGATTGAAGTACGCGTCGGGATCGTGGCAGAGCGTGCACCGCTTACCAACGTCTTTCCCCTTACGGAGCGGCGGGGTCTCCAGCTGCGCCTCATAGTAGTCGTTACCATACACGAGCACCTTCTGATAGAACTTACGCTGTGACTCCACATCGTAGCTCTTGTCGATCTCGTAAGCATAGATCACCGTCAGCCCCTCGTCAACATTCCCAAACATCAGCAGCGTGTGCGGGTCATCGCGCGCCGCCTGACGCAATTCTGTCAGGTTATTGCCATCGCCTGGAGGGAAACAGCTCACGGCCAATCCCGACATTCTGATGATATCAGCCTGCTTCGTTCCACCCTCGAACACGCCCTGCACCAGCAGGATCGGCGGGTATCCTGCTGGCCAACTGCCCGCTCTGATCATGTCCACTACTGCCCCGATGCTGACAGTTCTGGGGTTATTGTCCTTTGGATGTTGTAATATTGATAGTTCCATTGCTGAATCATGTAAAGTTTCTTTTATATTGGCTCAGAAAATGGGCAATCGTATTGATGCGGGTTAAGAGATTGGGGTTGTCTGCCAGATTGGTGTGTTCTGCCAGATAGATGGCCAACTGTCTCTGATCCACCCTTACCCACCCGTTCTTGACAGCATGAATCAGCTCACAATACACCTTCTGTTTATTACCATTAGCAAACACGAACTCTATATCGACAATCGCCTCAAATTCAAGAGCCTTTATCGAATCACTTATCATTTCACACTTCTGTAAAAGCGCCTTCATATCCTTCCAGAATTTGGGATAGAAAAGGCTGGAAAGGGCTTTCGTCCTTTCAATTTCTTTCATAATCTTGTTTATTATTTGCTTGATACTTGGTGATCAGTACGATCCCCGTTAACTAACTCCTAAGTCATCAGGAGATAGTTGGTGATTTTTCAAGTCTTGCGCCCATCTTCAGGAAAGCTGCCCAGAAGCATGAGCCATAATTAATATTCTTCATTTGAGGTCACATTGGTAATGATTTAATTCTGCTTACAAAGTTAGCATAAAAATAGCAGATATTAAGGAAATCAAACGATTTTCTTAATAAATAACGCCCAAAAACGCAAAATTCATGTACATTTTGCTTTTTCAGCCCCCCAAAAAGAGACTTTTTCTGCATTTATTTCGCTTTTTGTTTTGTAGTGTCCTCACTTATTCGTACCTTTGTCCCCCGATCATCGGCATGATGCCGGTGTGACTTTTGTGGGTAAAATATAACAGCATTAGCTGATTATTCGGTACATCTTGAAACCTGAGAAATTTCAATGAGATTGTGTTACCGATGATTGGTCACTGATGTCTGCGTCTCTTGGCGTGGACATGACTTATCTGGTAACACGGGCTTTCTCAGGGCCTCAAGATGTAGATAAGGCGGTTCACGCCTTTTCTATGTCTTGAGGTCACGTAGTCTTAGCCCGTTGCAAATCCCGATAAGTCAGCAGTGCCTAAAACCGAATAGCAGTTAATGAAGACTGACAAACAACAGGCTGCTGCCGCTGCGGCATTTGCCCAGCGGTGGAAAGGCAGAGGATATGAGAAGGGCGACTCGCAGGTATTCTGGACGGAGTTGCTCACGGAAGTCTTTGGTGTTGAGAATCCCAGCACCATCATCAACCAAAGTGCTGATAGAACAGAAGTCGATCGACAAGGATCTGCGTAAGGGCATCAAACAAAGCGACGGATCACTGTTGAATCCCTTTCAGCAGGCCAAGCGATATGCGGCAGAACTCCCCTACTCCGAGCGCCCCCGATGGATCGTGACCTGCAATTTCGCAGAGTTTCTGGTCTATGACATGGAGCAGCCCAATGGGGAACCACAGCAGATTCTATTGGAGAATCTGGGCAAAGAGTACTACCGGCTGCAGTTCCTGGTGGATGCCAAGAGCGAACACCTGTCGAAGGAGATGGAGGTATCGATAGAGGCTGGCAAGATTGTAGGCCGCATCTACGAAGCCCTTCTGACGCAATACGACGACAGCTCACCCGAGGCATTACGCTGGCTGAACATCCTCTGTGTGCGCATCGTGTTCTGTCTCTATGCCGAGGATGCAGGTATCTTTACACACGACCAGTTCTACAACTTCCTTGTGACTTACGAGGCCAAGGACCTGCGCAGGGCGCTGCGGGATCTGTTCGAGGTGCTGAACACGCCGAAGGAGAAACGCAGCAAATACCTGCAAGAAGAGCTGGCGGCATTTCCCTATACCAACGGCGGACTGTTTGAAGAAGAGATCGAGATACCACAGTTTACGGAAGAGCTGAAGCAGACGCTGTTGCAGAATGCCAGTCTCGACTTTGACTGGAGCGATATATCACCGACCATCTTCGGTGCTGTGTTCGAGAGCACGCTGAATCCAGAGACGCGTCGCAGCGGAGGCATGCACTATACCTCGATCGAGAATATCCATAAGGTGATTGATCCCCTATTCCTGAATGACCTTCGACGGGAACTTGATGAGATTCTGGAGGAGAAGGTAGAGAAGCAGCGACTTAAGAAACTCGACAGTTACCAAGACAAACTGGCATCGCTGACATTCCTTGACCCAGCCTGTGGTTCAGGCAACTTCCTCACAGAGACCTATCTGTCATTGCGCCGTTTGGAGAATGAAGCCATCCGTGAACGTTATCATGGGCAGACGATGATGGGTGAGTTTGTTGATGCCGTCAAGGTGAGCATTAACCAGTTTTATGGCATCGAGATCAACGACTTTGCAGTGACTGTGGCTACTACTGCCCTCTGGATCAGTGAGGCTCAGATGCTAACGGAGACGGAGCACATTATCCATCAGGACATCGACTTCCTGCCCCTCAGAAGCTATACCAATATC
>ONAE01000138.1 GCA_900315695.1 uncultured Prevotella sp.
ATCTTGTCATGTGCCTTGTTGGTGGTCACGGGGAATGTATCCCTCCTGTTTCTTTCAAGCGATTTTCGTAGTGATTCTTTCCACGCTGCTATGTTCAGATCCCTGATGTAACGATGCACGGAATCACGCATCTCAGGCCTGTAAGTAATACGCGACGTGTCCATTTCAACTTCTATAGATTTCGGAGTGTTCACCATAAACAGTGTGTCGTCCTTGAGACTCCATTTCCCGCCATATTTATATGTTAAAACAATTTCATCATTATAAAATGGATTGGCATAATGCGTTATAGTCTTTATGCTGAAAGAATCATTTTCCAGGAATTCATAACAATGGTCTTGATACCCACTCGCCTTACGTTCCCATTGCCCCATCAGGTCACGCTTTCTGACTGGGCTTCCGCTTCGCTGGCTATTCTTGATATACTCAGAGAGCTCCTCGTCGCTGATATTCATGATGAACTTATTGCGGTCGCTGAGATCTTTCCACCTTTGCGCCATACTACGGTAGACTCTTGTCCGCATGTTGGAGAAGTCGATACAATACTGCACCTTGCGATCCTGCAGCTTTTCTTTCAGGAGGGCAGCGAAGCCAACTTCGTGGGTTTTTGACGTAGAGTTGATTCTGATCTGACAAAATTCATCAAAGGTGATAGGCTTGGCATAAATCGGGTTATTCGCCATATAGGTCTCAACTTTCCTTCTTTCACGATAGAATCTCTCCATATTATCAATGAAGGCCATGTTGTCCAGATTGCTCCAGATGTCCTGGCTGCTTTTGAAGATATTCTCTTTGGCGTCATCGAAGATGGCACGGTCAGGGTCGTAGTCGATTAACATATCCATCGCCAATTCGATCGTATCCTTTGGCAGTGATGCTATCTGGTCCAGATGCGCCAGGATATACTGCATGGCATTGTTCATCTCCTCTTCATCCTTGGCCATCTCTTCCATCTGTTCGACACACACATCGATGTCGTGAATCACCATCATGGCCGTCTGACGCTGGATGTCTGCTTTCTCCTTGCTTTCAATCAGTGCTGACGTTCCGAACGTCAGAAGAATAGAGATGGTAGTGCCTAGTACGCTGGTGAGAAATCCCTTTCCCCACGAGTTTGTCATCTTATTGGGTTTGAAATTAATCATACGCTCTGTTAAATGCAATATATGTTTTTGTAACCTTTGCCTGCAAAAATACAACATTTTTGGGAATTAGCGGCATGATTGCCTCACTTTTTATTGATTGGCTAAATGATAACAGATATTTTTAAAATTATACAAAAATGCGTTACGCAAATTTGTATAATTGGAATATCCTGAGCAGAATGTAGAAGCCTTGTTGCGCACTTATATTCAAGATTGTAATAATGCAAGATTCATATTCTCAGGCTCCAAGCGTCACATGATGGGCGAGATGTTCTCCTCACCAGCCAGACCATTCTATCAAAGTGCTTCAACGTTATCATTGAAACCGATTCCACTTGATTCATATACTTCTTTTATCAGAAGTCATTTTGAACAAGGAGGGATGCAGATAGAATCAGATGCCATCAGCTATATCTATGAGAAATTTGAAGGTACTACCTGGTATATACAAAAGATATGTAATGAACTATATGCTATGGCTGAGCAGAATCATCCTTGTGGTATAAAAGATGTGGATGTGGCTATCAACTACGCTATAGAAGAAAAAGACGACACCTATCAAGACTTACTGGCAAGACTCTCTGCCAAACAAAAAGCATTGCTCATCGCTTTGGCCCACGCTGGTAAGAATGCCAAGCCAACAAGTGGAGAATTCATAAAGAAATACCATCTTTCATCGGCCAGTGCAGTACAAAGATGTTTGTCCGCCCTTCAGGAAAAGGATATCATCACAAACCATACTGGGAATTACTATATCTATGATTACTTCCTTTACTACTGGTTGACAAAGAACTAAAAGAAATACCGCCCGAAAGCCAACAGACGACATTCGGGCGGTATGATAAACCTGTTAGAGAATATAGTAGTTTGTCATTTCTCCTGATAAGCTGAGATGGAGTAGTCGTCCTGGTGATAACTCTGCGGTCCGGCGAACTCTACCATTTCATTGGGTACAGCTTTGGCGTTCGTGATGACGGTGCCACGGGCAAGGTCTACCTGTGCGTCACCCTCGATGTCGCGAATCTCGGTCGTGTTGGTCTTCTCGTCTGTTATCACGATTGAGCCGAGGTTCATGCTGGCGGGTGCGTAGGTCTCGTCACGACTCCAGTTCAGCGGGTTAATGCTGATGCCGTTTGGCAGCATCGCAGCAGACAGGAATTTACTTCCTACACTCTTGGGACCTTCAGCATGCCAGCTGATGATGACGCCCGTGTCGGTCTCGCCGGTGGCGAACTTCATGTGCGGATTGGCTTCGAGGTCCTCCTTCGTAATGGAGTAGCCGATGGCATAGGCGGCCACCATGCGCTCGTAGTAGTCGGGATGCTCCTTGAAATAGTGCTTCAGCACATGACGCAAGATGGCCGAGCCCTGACTGTGGCCAGCGATGACGAACGGACGGCCCTGGTTGTAGTTCTCAAAGTAGTAGTCGAGTGCAGCGGTGATGTCACCGTAGGGTGTGCTCTTAATTGCCTCCTCGATGCTACCAGTATTCTTCCAGGTGTCACCCGCAAGCCTCATGCTGGCCTGGCGATAGAGCGGGATGAACAAGTTCGTAGACTCCTCGAATACGCTCGACTTGATGGCGTGCTCCACCTTGATGCCGTCCAGCATCTCGCGGTTGTCGAGTGTTGCGTAGTCAGGGTCGCCCTCGTTTGCGCCGAAGTAGATGGTCGAGTAAATGTAGAATGTGTCGAATTCCTTGGTGATCTCAGGAATCTTGTACCAATTGGACTCTTGGGAATAGTCGGTTGGTTTCTCCTTTACAACAGGGTTGTCGTTACTGTCACTGCATGAAGTGAGCACCGTTGTTGAGCCGCAGATGAGTGTGGCGGCAAGCATACACTTTTCCATTTTTCTCATGATTACAATTTTTATTTGTTACACATATTTATAATATTCGGATTGGATAGCATTGAATGCAAAGTTAGCAAATTCTCCCCAAAAAAGAATCACGGCCCATGTCTTGAACCGTGATTATTGCAGATTTAGTAACTATATTTGCTGATTTGGTAACTTTACGCTCTCACGCAATCTTTCATCCAGGCTGTCACCGACTTTCCCGTCTTGACCTTAATGACACGACAAAAAGTACTATAACTGCGGAAACCACTCTCCTGAGCCAACTGCTGGGCAGTGATATAGCGCTGGGAAGCTAAAGCCTCACGATAGAGACTGACGAAGTGATCGACGCGCAGATTGTTAATATAAGCATTGTAAGTCGTGCCCTGACTGGAGAAATACTGGCTGAGATAGAAACGGTTGGTGCCAATGGCTTTGGAAAGTTGGAGAAGGGTGAGGTCGTGCTGTAGATAGAGCTGCGTGTCTATGCAATACTTCTGCAGGAAAGGGCCATAGTCATTGTGAGTGGTCTGTTCCTGTGTGGTCACTGCTTCCTCATTGATAGACGACTGGGAGAAGCTCAGGTCGCTGAGCGTTTCCACTCGCCACAGGAGATAGCAGATAAGTACAGCACTGACTGCCAACATGACATATATGAAAATCTGGTTTTCGTTGGTTAATGCATAGACAACGAATACCAGCAACACGATAGCCAACACCACGAAACTCTGCCACACCTCCTTGTGCTCCAGGTCGGCATAGTTATCGCGGAGCCAGCGACCGTATTGTCTTAACGCACGTACCATATATATAATTATGCCCATGCCCATCATCAGTAAGTAGAGATATAACACTGGCAGAAAGTCATAACTAAGAGTGGCAACGCACAATGCATTTCCTACAGCGAGTGGTACAAACATCACGGCAACAGGCCATATCGGTCGCCTGCGGTCTTGCAGCATAGCGAGCAATACGATGATCGCCAGAGGAAAAATCGTCATGCTGTCAAGCAATCCGCCTACAAGGTCACACAATCTGATGTCCTCGCTTGAGGAGAGGAAAAAGATCGGCATATACCACACGTGATTCAAAGCGAAGGCCGCAAGGAACACTGCTGTCCAGCGGCGAAGGTGTGCAGGCGTCTTTATGTCAGTAGCAAAGGCATTACCCCGACGGGACAGCAGATAACAGCTTGCCATCATGGCCATGGCTGTTACCACAGAATATAAGATAATAAAGAGCGTATCTTCCCGAATCTGATCGTACATGATTGATAAACGTTTGGTTGCAAAAGTACAACAATTTTGGGAATTTGCGGCATGATTGCCTCATCTTTTTACATTATGCAATTTACATAATGCAAGTTAAATAATCCAAAATAAATAATGATTCAAAATTAATTCCTTGCATCTTTTAGAAAGAATGCCTATATTTGCAGGCAAAACGCTTAATTATGAATCCATTTATTACTACTGGTAAAATCCCAGCAGAACTATTCTGCGATAGGAAAGAGGAATCAAAACGCCTTCTCCAAAGCCTTACTAATGGAGCAAATGTGGTCCTCATGGCACCTCGCCGTGTAGGGAAGACGCAGCTCATGTATTACTGTTTTGACAAACATACCATCAGCGATAATTACATAACCTTCTTTATAGATATCTTGAAGACATCCAGTTTGCAGGAATTCACCTACGAACTGGGCAAAGCAGTCTTCAATACCCTTGCCTCACGAGGCCAGAAGATGCAGAAATTGGCACTCGCCACCATGCGGTCACTTACAGGTAACATTGGATTTGATCCTGTAACGGCCATTCCTACCTTTGGTATAGCCATCGGCGACATTCAGAATCCCACTTACTCCTTAGAGGAGATTTTCCGAACCTTAGAAAGCGCAGGCAAAAAATGCCTTGTTGCCATTGACGAATTCCAACAAATCATTAATTATCCAGAAAAAAACATAGAGGCAGAGCTTCGTTCGCACATTCAGAAGCTGACCAATACGCAGTTTATCTTCTCTGGAAGTGAGCGTCATCTGTTAGAAGAGATGTTCCTCGATTCTGCACGACCATTCTATAACAGCGCTGATATTCAGAGTCTCGATGTCATTGAAGAAGAAAAGTATGCCGAATTTGTTCTGCATCACTTTCTTTCCAACGGGAAACGGATCTCCGATGATGCCATCAGTCACGTGTATCAAACCTTTGATGGTAACACCTATTATAATCAGAAGACTATGCGCGAGGCTTTTGCAGAAACAGCTTCAGACGCCCTTTGTACGAAAGAGACGACAGAGCAGGTGATTAGCCAGATGGTCAGGGAAGCCAACAGGCACTACAGTGAAATCATGGCTCGCCTGACTTTACCTCAGAAGGAATTGCTATACGCCATCGCAAAAGAGCACTGGGCCCGGCAGATCACATCTGGTGCCTTCATTCGCCGACACAGTCTCAAGTCAGCCAGCAGCGTCCAGAGTTCAATTAAGAAACTGCAAGAATTCGGATTGGT
>ONAE01000168.1 GCA_900315695.1 uncultured Prevotella sp.
CAAGCGGATGCTATTACTGGAGTTTGGTGTAGGTTTCAACACGCCCGTCATCATCCGTTTCCCATTCGAACAGATGGCTGCACGATTCCCAGACACCACGCTTGTCCGCTTCAACCGCGATTATCCCCAGCTGACTACACAAGGCATCAGCCGATACGTGGCTTTCTCCGAAGGCGTGGAGCAATTATCCATCTTAAAATCCTAATAATTCTCAAAACTGATGGCAAAGATAGCGATTTTACGCTGTTTATTGGTAATTTTGCAACAAAAGTTGCGAAAATGGGCTGCATCTCAGCAAAAAGCAAGCTTTCTGCATTCGATTTGCACCATCTTTGCCACCATATTTAAATGTATTTATGCAAAAGAGAATTTAAAAACAAATATTATGAAGAGTTTTAAGTCTACAGCGTGGCTACTGCCACAACCAGTGCTGATTATCGGCACTTACGATAAAGAAGGAAAGCCCAATGCCATGAATGCTGCTTGGGGAGGTCAGTGGGATATGCATGAGATTATGATCTCACTTGGTTCACATCAGACGACGGACAACCTTGCCGTTAATCCTGAGTTCACAGTTACCTTCGCAACTGCTGACACTTTAGTAGCATCTGACTATGTGGGCATCGCCAGTGGCAGGAACACCCCTGACAAGATGCAGAAAGCGGGGTGGACTATCGAGAAGGCTCCCAATGTGAATGCACCTGTATTCAAGGAGTTTCCTATGACGCTTGAATGCCGTGTAAAGCAGAAAATTGACGAGAGTGAGACCGGCTATTACCTCGTAGCTGAAATCGTGAACATCCTCTGTGATGAAAAGTATCTGGCAGAAGATGGCAAACCCGATGTGGAGAAGATGAATCTGATCACCTTCGATCCTGTTCATCATACTTACATCCAGCTAGGTAAGTCCGTAGGCAATGCTTTCGCTGACGGCAAGCAATTGAAATAAAAACGTCATATGAAAAAGAAACTGCCATAGGTACATATATGTATCGCCACCGTTTTGACAAGTATGAGCAAAGCCAGGAAGAGCAGACGGCAGGCATCAAGGCCATCGGCAAGGATTCCCGTTTCCTCGTGACTTATTTCTCCTGGCCGAGTCCCGATTATCCTGATCTGGATGCAACGTCTGGAGCCAGCAATGTCGTGAAGGACGGCCATCTCTATGGTAACACGGAGTATGTAGCCGATATTCTGAGCAAGAAACTCAATGCCGATTTGTTCAGGATAGAAACCGTGCGGAGCTATCCTACGCAACCCAAAGCCCTGCTTGACGAAACCAAGGTGGAGAATACCAGCCACATGAAACCAGAACTGAAATCGAGGGTGGACAACTTCTCCGACTATGATGTCATCTTCGTTGGCTATCCCCTGTGGTGGTACGACATGCCGATAGCCATCTATTCCTTCCTCGAAGGATATGATTTCAGCGGCAAGACCATCGTCCTTTTCACCACTCATGGCGGCAATCGCTTCTGCAGGACTGTCCCGACTGTCCGTAAAATGTTCCCCAAAGCAAATATTGTTCAGGGGCCAGCCATCTACGACAGAGAGATGGACAAGGCAGAGCAGACGATTGACAAATGGTTGAAGGATAAAGAGTTCGTAAACTAATATGCCTGGAAAATAATACTCCAATGTTTAAGCGAGTTTAATAAATTGTCAGCATAGTTTAAGCGAGTATTGATTAACCGCATAATTTGAAGTCCCGACCTGCAATCGTGCAAGCCGGGACTTCTTGTGAAATCCACTTTGTCGAAATGTGATGCCTTGTGGTTGTTGGTCACTACCACAACAGTTGTCTTCCATACTTCGATCGTCGCAACATCCACTTCTTGGCGGATTAACAATTATTATGTCCTAAAATTAGGCAGTTTGGAATATTTTCCGTATATTTGCAACGTAAATATACTAATAACGAATGAAGCTGAAAGATTTTTTTGCTTTTAAAGACTGGCTATCGTATCGACAGAAGGTGGGTTTGCTGGTGATAGCAGGCGTCGTATGCGGCCT
>ONAE01000137.1 GCA_900315695.1 uncultured Prevotella sp.
GTTCCTGGAGAACGAGCGTGGCAGCATCAAGGAGGGCAAGTATGCCGACTTCCTGCTGGTTACCAAGGACGTGCTGACCTGCCCGGTGACGGAGATCCATGAGGCCAAGCCTGCTGCTACCTATTTCGAAGGCAAGAAAGTCTTCTCAATGTGATGTTAAACGCACTTTTATTCAACCGCCCGAAAGTGAACTGATGGCTTTCGGGCGGTGTGATTTAACAGCTCTGTTATGGATTTCATTTAGCTGGTAAAAATAAAAAAAACGTGCGAAAATGCCAATTATTCATATATATTTTGTACCTTTGTAGCCGAATACGCTACTTAAAACATGTTTGAACACTTAAAACATGTTTGAACATTTAAAACATAACTAATATAAAATGAAAAGATTAATGATCGTCATAGCTCTTGTGTGGTAAATAATAACTAAAAAAATATTAAATGCCAATTATAAATATTAAGTATGGTACAAGATTTATACATTTTGATGATTACAGCAGCTGTAGTCAGTATTCTGTTTAAGTTGTTAAAGCAGCCCGTGGTGCTGGGTTATATCGTTGCAGGTGTCTTGGTTGGTCCGTATTTGTTTGGCGAGACCTTTGTGAATGCAGCCAATGTGAAGGCATGGGGCGATATCGGCGTACTGTTTGTATTGTTCTGCATCGGTCTGGAGTTCCGCCTGAAAAACCTTATCAGCAGCGGCAAGGTGGCAGCCGTAGGTGCGTTGACAATCATCGGGGGCATGATGCTCTTTGGCTACCTTGCGGGAGTGGATGCTGGCTTTGATATGGTCAACTCCCTGTTTCTGGCGGGCATGCTTTGTATGTCGAGCACCACTATCGTGATGAAGGCCATTGACGAGGCAGGTATGAGCAAGGAGCGTTTCGTCAAGGGAGCGACCAGTATCCTCATCGTGGAGGATGTAGTGGCTGTGGTACTGATGGTTTTGCTCTCCAGTATAGCCATCCGCCATCAGTTCGAGGGTGCCGAGTTGGCGGGCAAGGTCGTGGATCTCGCCATTACGCTCGCGGGATGGTTCGTCTGCGGCATACTGATTATCCCGACCCTGATACGCAAAGTGAAAAAACACTTGAACGACGAGACGCTTATCATCCTCGCCTTGGGTCTGTGCCTGGGTATGGTGTTGACGGCAGAAGAAGCAGGGTTCAGCAGTGCACTCGGTGCTTTCGTGATGGGTTCTATCCTTGCCGAGACAGTAGAGTCGCATCGTATCGAAAAACTGATGACACCGCTGAAGAATGTCTTTGCTGCTATCTTCTTCATCTCTGTGGGTATGATGATTGATCCGGCTTCATTGGCGGAATATTGGATGAGTGTCGTCTATGTCAGCCTGATAATTATCCTCGGAATGATTCTCTTTACCACTTTGGGTTGCTGGTGGGGCGGTCAGACGATGCGCGACTCTATGCTTACCAGCTTCTCGTTTGTGCAGATAGGTGAATTCTCGTTCATCATCGCTGGACTGGGTACCAGCCTGGGCGTTCTCAATCCTATCATCTATCCTATTATCGTAGCATCCAGTGTGCTGACCACCTTCCTTACGCCTTATATCATGAAGGCAGCCCTGCCCTGCTATACATTCCTTTATAATCACGCTTCAGAAAGCTTCCGTGCTAAGATTGACAAGCGCGAGCAGCAAGTGGCAGAAGCAGAGGCAGAGGCGGCTAAACCATCTGGCGACAAGAAGTCATTCGCAGACCATGCGCGCCATGCAGTCAGACACACTTTCTTCTTGAAGCGTTTGGTTAATCTGTTTATCAAGAACATGAGTGCTCATGATGAGAATCATAGTTCTTGATGGAAAATTATGGCTAAGAAGATAAAAGACAAAGAAAGAGATAGCATCGATTTTGGTAAATCGAGGATTGATCCGCTGTTTAACAGCATCTTCTATCCTACGTTGTTATCAATGGTGTTTGCATCATTCTTTACGGTTGCAGACGGTATCTTCGTAGGACAGGGAGTGGGCAGCAATGCCTTGGCGGCTATCAATATTGTCTCACCGTTGTTTTTGATTACGACGGGCATCGCGTTGATGTTCGGTGTGGGCGTGTCAGTTGTGGCCAGCATCCATCTGTCACAAGGCAACAACAAAGCCGCCAACATCAATATCACGCAAGCTTTCCAGGTGGCAACGCTGCTGATGGTCATTATTGCTATTACTGTTTATTTCTTCCGCATACCGTTCTTGCGGCTTATGGGAAGCAGTGATGCACTATTGCCATTATGTCAGGATTATCTTCTCACCATTCTTCCCGGCTGCATCTGCATCATCATCCAGATGATTGGCACCTTCGTCATCCGACTTGACGGATCTCCAAAGTTTGCTGCTTCGTTGGAAATATTCCCTGGCTTGTTGAACATCTTCTTGGATTGGCTGTTTGTATTTCCGATGCAGATGGGTATTGCAGGTAGTGGTATCGCCTCATCGATCAGCTGTGCCGCTGCAGCAGGAATGGTGATCTGGTATATGTTCTTCCGTGCAAAGACCGTCAAGATCTTCAGGCTAAAGCTCTCTCTTACCAGTTTCTATCTGACAGCACGCAATGTCGGCTATATGGTTCGTAGTGGTTTTTCTTCTATGCTGGGAGAACTGGCAATGTCCACAATGTTGCTTACCGGCAACTACGTCTTCATACGTGAGTTGGGCGAAGATGGTGTAGCTGCCTTCAGTGTAGCCTGCTATCTTTATCCTATCGTGTTCATGATCAACAATTCGGTAGCCGAGTCTGCCCAGCCTATCATCAGTTTCAACCACGGTGCGGGCAATCGCTATCGTGTGCGAAGAGCCTTCAGGGTTAGTCTCAGTACTGCTACCATCTGTGGCGTGTTGGCAACAACGTTTCTTACCTTGTTGGCTAAACCACTTGTCGGTCTTTTCCTGCAAGCAGGTACTAACGCCTATGAGGTGGCTATAGCGGGACTTCCTTTGTTCTCTTATTCTGCTATATTCTTTGCCATGAATGTTGCTATTATCGGGTATTACCAATCTACTGAGCAGAACATGCGGGCTACGCTGTGTATGCTGTTTAGAGGTCTGATATTCCTCGTGCCGGCATTCATCACGATGCCTATGTTCATTTCTCCACAAGGCATGTGGCTCGCCGTTCCTGTGACAGAGTGCATGACGCTGGGTGTGATACTGTTGACAGATAAGGGCATTATTAGTAGATAACAGAATGATGAAGGAAACTATTCTATTTTTTATGTTTTATGCGTCAGTGGCCATGCTGTCTTTGATAGCATGTTGTTATCTGCTGTTCCGTAGAGCCAACGCTATTGCCCCTGACATCACGCCGCCAGTCCGCCTGCGCCGCTGGACTGCAGCCTTCTTTGCTGCTATTGCTTTGTGCCACTTGTGGTACCTGCCAACATATTTTATCACCTCCCCTGATAATCTGATGCAGGGCTACCTTATCGCCGGATTGCTCGACAGTATGACGATCATTCCTCTGACGATCATCGTATTGCTCACTATGCTGCAAGACCGCAGGCGTCCGTTGTGGCCTGTTGCCGTGATGATAGCGCCACTCATTGTAGGATTGACGTGGTGCATTGCCAGTCGTAGTGGTGACCTTTAATTATATATATGGTACGCGGAATCAGACAATATGGGCGTTGGTTGCACGACAACTATGCTGACCTGGAGCACAAGGAGGTGTGGCAGAGTTTCGTGGTGCTGGGTATCATGCTGCTGGTGTACGTCATCTATTCGCTTGATGTAGGTGAACTGGTATATGAATATGTTATGGAGTTCATCCTCGTCGTAGTTATTTGCTATCTTCTGTGGCGGGTAGAAACGTTAAGCGACCTGCGTCTCCCCGTTAATGATGCGGAAGAAGAAACGGGTGCCACGGAGGATGTGGAAGACAACGACCTTCCACCATCCATTCGCAACAACATTGAATTATTGCTACAGCAGCATTGCATCGACGAGCAGCTCTACCTACAGCACGACCTCAACCTTCTCCAACTTGCCAAGGCTATTGGTACAAACCGCTCCTATCTCAGCCGATATTTCGCCAGTCAGGGCACGACATACAATGCCTATATTAATGATTTGCGTGTCAATCATTTCGTCTGTCTCTATCATGAGTCTGTCGCTTCCAAGCGTTCCTTCACTACCCAACAGTTGGCCATGAGGAGTGGTTTCCGCAGTTACAATACATTCGGTGCTGCCTTCAAGAAGACGATGGGAATGAACACGACGGAGTGGATGCGACTCACGAAATAGTAAAAAATCGTCCCAAAATCGTCAAAACTTACTGGTTATTGAGCTCTGATCATTGTGTTTTTAAAAGGAATTGACTAACTTTGCACACCAAACAGTTTTCCCAAAACCTGCATATTATTGTTTAACAAAATACACACAATGATAAAGATTATGAATTGGATGCTTGCCGCCATCCTAATCTGCGGCACCGCAACGATGTTCATATCGTGCGCAGCGAATGAAGACAACCCCGCTCCTGTTCCCCAGCCAGACATCAATCTTGCTGAGAAAATCGTCGGCAAGTGGATGGTAGCCGAACTGGACGGCGAAGCGTGCCCGACCAACTTGAAGGCAGTCGTTACATTCGATTCACCAACAAAGGCCTCCGGAAGCCTTTCTGACTTCTACAGCAAGTCGTGGAACGACGAGGTGGAAGCCGACGTCAAGATCGACGGAAACAAAATGATCATTACAGCGAAGGAAGATGACCACACCACACATGTGCTG
>ONAE01000135.1 GCA_900315695.1 uncultured Prevotella sp.
GTGATTGTTTTAACGGTGGAAACCGCGTTTAACTGATTTTGGTTTGTACATGGAATGTGCCATCAATAGGCAGCGACGGGCAAACATACGTTCATCCTCGTCATCCTTCTTGCCCCAATCAGATTCAGGTGCAGAACCGCCACCTCCACAAGATTCGGATATGGACGTTGCGGCATCAATGTAGCCAACAAAGAGAAGCATTGCTGTATGGGCAACGTTCTCGATAGTGGCAGTATCATTGTCCTCTGGAACCTTAGCCTCATTGAAGAAGATGTCCTTGATCGAATTTGGAATCCAGACCTTCTTGACCTCACTGCCAGTATCGATATTGAAAACGGTCTTGGCTGGTGTAGGCTTGGGCTGAACACTCGGCTGAACTTTGGTCTGGGTAGATGTCGGCTTTGGAGTAACAGGACGAGACGGACGGCTGCATGTGGTAACAGTCAGTGAAGCAGGTTTCACTCTGACCTGAGTAGGCTCTGGATGGAGCTTCTTCCATGTGGCTTCAAGTTGTGATGCCATGTATCTCCGACCAATCTCGGAAGCCTTGAATACAGATGCATTCTTGCCGATGGTGTAACCAACAAGTTTCATGCCTTTGTCGTAACGAGGTGTCACTTCATAACCCTTCATGCGAAGCATCTTGAAATAGAAGTCAACGTCAAACTCCTGCATCTTCTGAAGGGTGTATTCGCAAAAGTCCTCAATCTCTTCCTTTCGCATGTCACGTATCTCCTTTGGCTGCTTCCATCCATGCCTCATGTTGATAATTTCCGCAGCCATCATTGCCCTCTTGTGAATATCGTGGACATCATTAGTGTTTCCGTCAAGGTCAACACGGCAGCAGTCCATGTGAAGGTGCAGCGTACCGGACTTGGAATCGGAGTGAAGTCCACCGACGTTCATTCTTCTTCATGCCCATGGGGATAAGACCGACAGCATCCAAAGTTTCCAACGATTCATCTTGAAGGTTAGCCCAGTCCTTCATGATGAAGTTTGCCACCTCTTCCTTGGAGGGGGAGATCACAAACTGAACCATGAAGCGTTCTAGTGTTCGTCCGACTGTCCTGTCCTGCTGATGCAGCTGGCAGTGATGCTTCATCATGTACCAGATGGCGGTCGGGTCAATACCTTCAGGCATGTGGTTTACCTTGACCACTTTTGCCTTCTCTTTCTCCAATGCGTACCTTACGGCATTGCCGCCGTAGGGTACGACTCTTGCAAGCATAATCATGGCTCCTTCTTTTCTTTGGTCAGTACAGGAGACGAAATGTTCTCTTCGATGCTATACCAATGTCGGATGAGTTCTGCAACAGCACGAATCCACCATGTCATGAATTTCTCCGTCCTGAAGAGCTTCATCTTTTCCTCGTCCGTTTTCTTGGAGAGGACGCTGGTGATTTTTATCAGGTCAGTCCTGGCATAGACAAGGGAGTTCAGGGCATCGACCTCTTCTTTGGTGAGCCGCTGACGTGGATGATGCTTCAAGCCTGTCTCGGTCAGATAGCGGTTCAGGCTTACCCCACATTCCTTGGCAAGTAATTTGAGTTCCGACCAGACTACATCTGTACATCTGAAAGCATGTACTCTGGTCGGTGGTTTCTTGATTATTTTCTTTTTCTTCATGTCAATATCTTTTAATGATAGGGATGAATATAAAACTGGTTAGAAAGAAGGACAAGGTCTGCGAGCCTGCGAGTAGCCCGAGAAACTTTTAGGAGTGCAAAAACAGGGACACCTGTTTTGTACTACAAATATCGGGGCTTTGAACTCCAAAGTTCCCTTCAGGGCTTAGAAGTCCGTTTCGGTCTGCCTTGCGTCCTGCATCGGCAAACTTCCCTTGGGATGGTTGGGCGGTGCAGGTCGCAGACCGAAGTCCTTCAAGGCTGTCACTCGTTGCTATGGAAGCCATTAGGATTGGAATAGCCATTAGACTTCTGACTGTAGTCTACATTGTTATCAGACGAGGTGCTGTTAGGATTTAGCGGTTGTCCTTCTTGCTGTGCTGATGGTTCGTCATTTCTTTTCCCTTCTTTCTGACAGCCATCGGCTTCTACATACGAAGAAGGGATGTCAGCAGAATGATGGGAAATGTTGTTCTGAGAAGAACCGGAAGTTCTTTCATCCTCCACGGATTTACCCACATTGTTACTATCATTAGATTGTAGTGATAGTTGGGACACTTGACCATCGGAAGACGGAAACACACACTCTCTACTTAATTGGGAATTGTCGTCATCTGAAACAGAACCTTCCTCGCCGATGTGTTTGTCATCTGGAACCTCAATAGTGAATACCCTTGCAGGTGGAACTTCCGCGGTGACGATTGCAGTGCCATCGGCATTCCTTCTTGTTGCGAAGGGATTCTTGACAAACATGCCATCCACATACCAGCCCGAAAAAGCATGAAGCGTGTGGATGCGGTTTTCTCCAACCTTCTGTGAAGAGGAAATCCCCAGAGCCTCCATCGCCTCTATCAGTTTGGGAACCGTCTTGCGGTCTTTATCCCAAAGCATGGCAAGTTGGGTGTTGTCAACCATCACTTGGCCGGGCAAGATTTCAACCTGTTGAGTCTTGCTTATCTGTACCAGTTTCGTTTCGCGTTCAGCAAGTTCTACAAGAGACATGAAGCATTCCATGCGGTCAATCTTGTACTTTTTGCTGCGGAGATACTTCATCTGTTCCTCGGACAGAATGAAGCAGTAATGAATTTTGTGGTCGTACATAATTGCTTGATTTTAGATTTTATCCCCATCAAATGGTTTTACAATAGTTTCATCGTTCCAACTGGACTTGTTCGGCTTGCGCTTGTGCGATGCAAGAATTGCAGCGTTCTGTTCCTCATCCGTCAGAGGGATGGGATTCTTGCGGTTCGCCTCCAGCCACTTGTCAATCTCGTCAAGGTAGATAACCCATCGCTTGCCGGGTTTGGAGCCGGGGATTTCCCTGTTCGCGAGTTTCTGATAGATGGTCGCAAGGGGAATGTTGGTGTACTCGTCAACCTGCTCTGGCGTGACAGGGCGGTGTCTGTTCTCTCTCTCTGCTGAGTTGGTCTGTTCTGAAGGTTCAGCAGTAGCGCCTTCATGCCCGATACTTCATCCCGAAGTTCGGCGATGACCTGAGGAAGGTCATTGAACGTAAGAGGTTCATTACTCATATACATACACGACCCTTTAGTGGAATCGTGCTGCAAAGGAACCCCGTTATGAATCGGAGGGCAAGCCACTTTTTGATAACAGGTGCATCACGAAACAATCACGCAGTTGAGCCTTGTTTTTGGCTATTATTCGTGGATAAAACGGCATTTTGAAGCGGATTTTGACAATATCGAACATGTAAGTATAATGAATGACAATTGGGATTTCGGATGTTTCTGGAGTAAGATTTCAGTGCAAAAGGGCATAGGCCCATCAGGACCACATCAAAGTTTGGCTTCTAATGTGGCTCTAATATATGCTGTCTAAGTATTTATATAGGAGAGATGAGAAAGATTGTCTTCAGTCTTTCTCTAAGCCCAGTTGTGAAGGAATATGGAATAATAGTCCGTCTGCTCCCTGGATGTCACAATGTATCTGGTCGCTGTTGGAAGTGACTGTCAGGTTCCTGAGTGTGCTATGTGACAATGGCTCCCCACTGGCTGTTACACACAAAGAAGCAAAACGACGCTCGATATAACAGGCGCAATCATCGTTGCTGTAAACCTTGCCTTTGCCAAGTCCCAATCTGATGGCAATGCTCCAGACCAGATGACGGACATCGAAGCTGCTCAGATCTCAAAAGGTCTGTGCAGAACTCGTCCATGTCTTCCTCGTAAATAAAAGGGGACATGATGTATAGAAGGTACTCGTGAATGGTGTCCAATTTCCTCTTCTGACTTTCTGCCTGACTTTGGTAGAAGTCATCAATATCTTGTGTTTTTCTTCTGTCTTTTACAAATACTTCAATTGTATTCGGTACTTTTATCATCTTAGCTTCGGTTTTTACGAATAAAATGCATACCTTTGCACTGCGAAACAATAAAAAATATATCAAATCACATGTCAAAGAAGAAAGAAAAGTCATCAGTAAAAGCAGAAGTACAATCTGAAGCCATAAAGGCATTCTACATAGAAAGAAGACAAGTAAAGACAAGAATATATCGTCTTTTCCTACTTTTCCCTCTTATCTCCTTTAACAGCCAACCGTTCGAGATTTCCGAACAGTTCACCTTTGTTTCTGGATCCGTAGTGATAATCCTTTCGATTATAGAAAATCTTATTGAAGTCCTCAAACCATCCCTCATCCACCACAGGGCGATGGGTTAAGATGAGCGTGCGAGTAAACTCTTCACGCTTTACCACCTCCAAAGCAGAGAGCGTCTTACCAAAACGCATCTTAGCATTCCAAAGCATCTGATTGCTTTTCCTGAATTGCTTGAAGGTCTGCTCAATGGCTTTTGTCTGTTCAGGACGGAAAACGATAGGCGTCTGTTCTGTCGAAATATCCCCAGGCTTCAGACTGGTCTGTCCGCTCTTCACGGCTCGGATGGCATTTTTGGCTGTTTCCAAATCGCAACAATACCACTCGTTGGCCCCCTTAACCGTATCAAAGACTTTCTTCTTGATACCACTTCGCTCCAACACGGCATGTACCTGTTTGTCGTTGAATGAGCAGACTGTTCCACCTTTGATGTAGATGGTCAGTTCTGTATGCAACAGCTGATAGGCGATACCTGCTGTCTTGGTATATTGGTCAATGCGATTGCGGGCCGCTTCTTGCAGCAGGGGATCATTGGGAGCCAAGAGGTCTCCGTTATCCTCCTCCAAGGTCGTTTCACCTATCTTCAGACAATCCTTATGCCAGTCATCGCCAATGGCGAAGATGTAGATGAGGCGTGATTTTAGTGAGGATTCGAATGTAGCCATAGGTCTTACTTTTGTATGAGGTCAATAAATCGTATCTTTCTGTTATTCTCTCCTGTCAAGGGGTCTTTTACCCCCCAGTCTCGTAGTAGGCAATAAATGCCGTTATGGTGATAATAACCACCGTCAACACAACCTTGGCATGGTTTCACTTTTCCTTCGCCACTAAAGAGATCTACCATTTCTGTCTCTTCATGACAGGAATCAGGCACGACGCCTTTCAGACCATCCATCTGCCAAATGTTCCATGAAACGATGTAAGCAATGTAGTTGATACTCTTCACTATTGGGGCCTTGTTAAACTTAGCCTGATAGTTTTCGATGAAAGTCCAAAGCAGTGCCTCACGGGCCAATAGCAGATTGTCTCCCTGCCATTCAAAGCCGTACGTGTTCATATAGGCCGTTTGTGCCCAGTCGAGCCAGTCACCACTTGTCTCCGTATTCTCACTGACTACTCGCAGTTTGCGGTCAAGTAATCCTACACGTTGTTGAAGTGGAATGGAGTCGCCTGTTGTCGTATCATAACGGCTGGCTAAGTAAGGAGCTTCTCCACAGGTCATTTCCATACGGGTAGCCCTCACATAGTCTTTCCAAGTCTTACCTTCTGGGAACTCAATCTTTTCAGTTGTTGCTTTCCAAGTGTGATGTTCACTATCTTCTACATTGAAGACATCCTTTCTGCCAAACCATGCTTCATCAACGAGATTATTCTGAGCATTGCAGACCCATGAAGGTGTGAACACCTCTGCCATATCCTTGGCACGATCCGTCTGATTCTCCTTTGATTTGAGCACACGAGGACGGATCACCATCCCATGCTCACCTGTAATTAGTTCAGGCAATATCTGGGCATGATAATCGTATGCACTTCCAAGCGCCTCATAGTCATGAGTAGCCCAGAAGATGTTGCGTCCTGTGGTATGATCACGCAGGAGTGTAGCCAATACTTCTGGTGATATAGCCGACAGGTCATCCTCCCTGATATCAATACAGGAAGGACCAGTCTCTTTTTCTGGCATTCTTTACGCTTATAGCTTTGGCAAAAGCACTTATCGGATTCATTTGGGCTTATAATCACAAGACCCCTATGTACGAAAGAAGCGTGTCCGCTCCTTACCGAACATAGAGGCCCTGAGAAAGCCCAGCCGAATGATAAGTGACGTCCACGCTATAAGCGCGAACATTCACAATTATCAGTATATCGACTTGTTATCAGAAATTTCTCAGGTTTCTATGTTCACCGAATAACTGCTAATGCTGTTATATTTTACCCACAAAAGTCACACCGGCATATTACCAGTGATCGATTGCAAAGGTACGAATAAGTGAGGACAATACAAAACAAAAAAACGTTTTTTTTGCTATATTTTTCGACTAAAGTACTTATTTTTGGTCTTTTATGTAAGCTATTGATAAAAATTCAATGAATTTTTTGGCGGTTTTAATTATTGTTTGTAACTTTGGGGGCGATATTTATCACCAATAGCCAACAATACGATGCGAAGACCAAACATCGACTCTAAATGCTGGGCAGCCTTCCTTAGAATGGGTGCCCGCCTTGAAAATTCTCCATCATAAATATCTTTTCCGCATAGAGGACAATTTTACTTGTCTTCTTCTCGTACATGGGCTACCCCTTTGTACGGCAAAGCCATTATGGCTAAAACTTAAAACTAAGATGATAATTACTCTTAACCAATTAGAACTTCATGGCGGAAACTGGCGAAGATTGTGCGCTATTCGTAGATGGGGAGACATTGTTCGACCTCATCTACGAGCCTTCGGAGAAATGCCTGAAAGAAATCGAACGTCTCGACTTCTTTCGCAAGCGCGATTTGCCAGCTGCCAGAAACTATTACTACTTTGATGTTGAGCCAAATGGAGAACGCCCTGCCAAATTTCAGAAACAGCAAATCTATGATGTTTTTAGGCGTATATTTCCTTACATTGATGTAACGCGCGAATACTTCTATTGGTATATCTCCACACATACTAATTTAGGCAATGCTCGTGCTGTAAAAAAAGCATTGACGCGGCATGTATAATCCCGATGTGACAAAAATGTGACATCTATGGGACAAAAATATTTGCCGTTATTTTTTTTTCCTCATACTTTTGCACTCGCAAGATCCGGACTTGCATAGTATTAACATTCAAAAAGTTAGAATTATGCAAAATAAGAAAACGCGCAAGTTGTGTTTCAACTTCAAGCGCATCCACAAGAAAGAGGTCTATCAGGCCTTCCTCGACATCTATGCCCACGGGGGTATTGAACTTACTAACCAAGATCTTATCACCTTCCTCGCCCGATACACCAATCTGGGCAGTGAGGCCAGTATCAAGACGCTTTTCTACCGTTATAAGCAGCAGATTCACCTCTGAGTTTACAAGAGTTTACAAGTTATTGATACAAGGTAGTTCAGAGGGCGGCGAAAAGAAAGAACACAAGAAGAACTGGCGTGAGGAGTATGCCACCGTTGGGGAGATCAAGGATTTCCTGAACTCGCACGTCTTTCTGCGGTTTAACACAGTGAAGCATCAGGTGGAAGTGCGGCTGCTGACACAGGATCCCTTCAGCTATAACGCAGAACTGGAGCAGTTCGTCACCGGCGAATGGCAGCTGATGGAGAACCGCCTGTATAAGACCCTGCTGTCGGCACTTCAGACGGTGAAGCCCACACGGGAGCGTGACTTTGAGTTGGTGATGGGCTCGGGGTTCGTACCGAGCTACCACCCGTTCCAGTACTATCTGAACCGGCTTCCGCCTTGGGACGGTCAGAACCATATCCTGCTCCTGGCGGCCTCTGTCACGGTGAAGGGCGGGGTAGAGCAGCAGCTGTTCTTCTATGAGTGTCTCCGGAAATGGCTCGTGGCGATGGTGGCCAGCTGGCTCGACGACACCGTGGTGAACCAGACCATACTTGTGTTTATCGGTGAGCAGGGCATCTATAAAACAACCTGGTTCAATCATCTCCTGCCGCCTGAGCTGCGCAGCTACTTCCGCATCAAGGTGAACTCCAGCCGAATGGGTAAGGACGACCTGATCGCCATGTCGCAATACGGACTGGTGTGCTATGAGGAACTCGACGTGATGCGGGCCTCTGAGGTGAATACGATGAAGTCGGTGGTGACCATGCCGTCGATCGATGAGCGGCGCCCCTTTGAGCGTTTCATGGAGCGTATGCCTCATGTGGCCTCGTTCTGCGGCACGGGCAACAACGTGCAGTTCCTCAACGACTCGACAGGTAACCGTCGCTGGCTGCCTTTCGAGGTGGAGCGCATCGAGGATCCCCGTAAGTATCCGTTCGACTATGAAGCGATCTATGCCGAAGCGTATGCGCTCTATCGGCAGGGGTTCTGCCACTACTTTACGAAGGATGAGGAGGAGATGCTGAAGGCGCACAACCAGATATTCGAGACACCGCATCCCGAGCAGGAGGCCATCAGCAATTACTTCCGTCAGCCCAACGACAAGGAGCACGGGGAGTTCTATACGGCCACCGACATTCTGGGGAAAATTCCCTATAACCCTGCGGTGCATCTGACCATCGAGAAAGTGGGCAGTGCGATGAAGGCACTGGGCTTCGCTCAGCACCGCTCCAACGGCAGACGCGGCTACCGTGTCGTGGTATGCAAACCCGAGGAGATCGAGATGAACCGTCGCCGGCTGGCGTATGATGCCTTACCGGAGGACGACCATGACAGGGTCAGCAGGGGCACCTGATAAGCAGAGAATCTCCCGCGTACCGCGTGCGCACCCATGCGGTACGCAGGAGAAACTTTATCATTTAAGTGCCCCTGCTGCCCCTGATCTTTAATGTTTAATCTTTAATGTTTAATCTTTAATGTTTCACGTTTTAATGTTAATGCTATATGACAGAAAAAGCACTGAGACGCAGCTACGGTAAATCCGAACTTGCCATGCTCTATTTCCCTGATAGCAACCCGCATGTGGCGCTGAATCGCTTGAATGCTTGGATACGGCGCTGTCCGCCGTTGGCCGATGCTCTCGCCGATTGTAGTCAGAGCCTTCATGCCAAATACTTCAGTCCTAAGGCCGTCCGGCTCATCACCGAATACCTCGGCGAGCCGTAAATGCCCCCAATTTCCTCCGAAAAGAAAAATAGTTCGCAAAAAGTTTGGAGGGTATTGTTTTATTTCTTATCTTTGCAGCGTCAAAATGTATGTTTTGGCTACGCCGCTGAGTGCGGGGAGTAAGCCCGTATCGAAACTGCTCCATTTTAAAAGCTACCACTAAAGGTAGCTTTTATTTTTCATATCGTTTACGGAAAAGTCTATGATATTGCGGGCTAAGTGTAAGATCGCGGTCAACAATAATCAGCTTCTTCCCTTTGAAAATCAAGACCTCTACGGCATCAATGTTTATTTCGAAATATGCTTTTATATCGGATGCTAATTTACGGGCATCGTAATCAGAGGTAATATTCAGTAACACATGATTTACCTGACCGATTGATTCGACTAAGCGATTGAAAACAGAATTGCGCCCTTGTATAGTTTTAAGATCATACATCTTGTAGATACCTTTCCGTTCAAAGATGAAATCTGCAGTCCTTACTTTGTTTGGATTGGGAAGAATATACACTTTATATCCGTGTGTTACGGCTTTACGTGCTGCATTTAAAAGATATTCATAATCTTCGCCTTGTTCTCCACCAGTAGAAAATATATCTGTTTCATTGTTGATGGCTCTGAAAATGCTAAGTCCTGTCAGCATTTTCAACTGACGTACGAAGTCTGCACCCTTCAGGATGTGAAGCTTGGCAAGTTCCAAGGCAATGTCGTATTCTGGCATGATGTTATTTCTTAGTATATAAATTTGGATGCAAAGATAATGCTTTTCCTGTAAACCGCCAAACATAATACGTAAAAAAATGATGTTTATCGTATCAATGCGTATCAATGCGCACGATGCGTATGATTCGGCCTTGCAGTATGTTGTACCTTTGCCGATGCAAACAAGTTGCGATGGCAATGAGGCAGGCGGGCCGGAAAGGAAGCATTCCTTTGATGGAGGGAGATAATCTCCACGGGTCACTCGGATGATCTCCACGGGTGACGGAGATAATCTCCATTAGGGGAAAGGGATTATCTCCATGAGTCGTAAAGACTATCCGGATAGCTGGTAGATGATATCCCTTCGAGGCAAAGATG
>ONAE01000134.1 GCA_900315695.1 uncultured Prevotella sp.
CATATGCATGTACTTCAAACATTCTGCCAAACCATGTTTCTTTCTTTTTGACATAATAAACCCCGAAAGTTTTTTGTCTAACTTTCGGGGTTCAGATCATAAATGCGGGTCCTTTTTTTACATTGGATAAACCTTCTTTCCTTCGAAGTAGGTGGCTGCGGGCTTAGCGGTGTGAATCTCTGTCACCGGACAGGTCAGTACATCCTTGTCAACAAGGAGGAAATCCGCATACTTGCCTGCGCTAATGCTGCCTCGCTCATTCTCAATGAACATTTGTTTGGCGACATTGATGGTCAAGGCAGTGAGAACCTGCTCGCGGGTCAGGAGTTCTTCCGTCCACCAAGGTTTCGCATGCTCAGGTTGATAAACACCCGTCACCGCAATCTCCATAATGCCGAAAGGATCGTCAGGACTGCCGCTCAATGCGGGGAAGTCAGAATGTGAGGACACGTTGACCCCATGGTCGAAGAACGATTTCATAGGATAGCCCTTGTCTTTCAGACCTTCAGGAAGCGTCTGAAGTAAATCCTCTTGAGTCGGCTCGTCAGCATGGTGCCAAAGCAAGCCTCCTGCCACCTGTATGTTGTGGTCTGCCATACGCTGATAGTCCTCTGGAAAGACACCATACACGTGTACCAACGTATTGCGCATCTCATCCTTTCCACCGTTGACGAAAGCGTTGACAACCTGATTGACGGCTTTGTTGCCCATGACATGTACATGCATGGTAAGACCCTTGGCATTCGCCTTGCGCGTCATCTCTGTCATTTCCTCTTCCGTCCAGTTGGCAATGCCTTGGTGACCGTCGGGATAAAGCGGGTCTATAATTCCTGTACCCGTTTCCACCGTACCGTCGAAGAGAATCTTGATCCATCGAGGCATGACGCGGGTGGATGCGAACTTCTTGGCGTCAACTGCCTTAGCCAAAGCCTCGTCAAAATCCATCCAACTTTCAATCTCGTAGGGCAAGCCCAATACGAAGTTCAGTTGGCCTTCCTGGTCCAATTGCTGGGCGGCTTTATAGTAGTTGGTGTTCACGAAATAATTGCCCCAGCCTTCGTGGTACATCGTATAACCCTCTGAGAACAGCTGCTCCTTGATGGCTGCCAAGTTGGATATGGCCCTGTCGAGCGGGTATAGGTTCTCGGTGTCTAAGAAGGAGCGTACGTACGTTTGGGCCTGTTCCGACAGAATACCGTTAGGGATGCCATTGGAATCTACTACGATCTCACCTCCGCGTATTTCCGTCCTTCCAGCAGTACCGTCTTCATTAATAATACCGGCTTTTTTCAGCATGATGGTATTCGCCAGTGCCTTGTGGCATTCATCGTCGAGGAAGTACATGGGAATATCACTGCAGATGGCGTCCAACTGCTGGCGGGTAGGCAGATTGTTTTTGAAATTCAGGTAATTCCAGCCCTGCCCGAAGACAGATGTTGCACCACTCTCCCTGGCTTTCTTGACGGCTGCGGGGACAATCTCCGTCAGGAACTTTTGGGGATCGACATCAAAATCTATCGTCGTGCCGATTGTCTGGAGGGCATGTCCCAGCATGTAATGGGCGTGACCGTTGCCACAACCGGGCATCACAAGCCCCTTGCCTGTATAGTCCACCACCTCGGTCTTGCCCTCTTCAATTAAGGCTTCGGCTCCCGCCTTGTCGCCAACATAGACGTATTTGCCGTCCTTCACGGCAAAGGCTTCTACTATCTGGTTATTCATTCCCGACGTTCCGTCGCCTACCCGTAGCCTTTCAGAAGTGAATATCTTACCATAAACCACGAGGTCGGCACTCGCCTTCCCCGTGCAGCCGGTAAGCATGCCCATGCTGATGATGACGCTCATCATCAGGATAAGCGTCATCATCTTCTTCATTACGTTTGTACGAACAGTCTGGTTCATAGCTAAAATAGACTTTGTACGAACCTGTTAAATGCAATAATACTTGGTCAGGAAATAGGTTCTATCCCAATCCAGGATCTTTCTCTGGGATTCCTTCTCCAGATGGATGTTTTTCTCGTCGAGAATCATCATATTCCTGTCCTTTGTATCGTAGAGCGGCCACTCATGCGCCTTGCCGTCAGGCGATTCGGCAGCGCTGAGCGAGGGGTTGCCGGTCTTGGCGAATTGTACCCACAGCTTGCGCAGGGTTTTCCCGAAGGTCGCATCGAATTGTCTTCCGGTTACGAGGGTCTCCTCAGGATGATTGAATATGGTAGAAAGCTCTACGGCGTGTCCGCTCTTGATATAGGGTACAGACGATTCGGCTGTGAAGAAATAGCCATACGTCTTGCCGCCGGCATTGGTCTGGTTCTCCAACATTCGGAATAGTGGCGCGATGAACACGATCTGATCGAACAGACGACTTGTGCTGGAGTATTCGTCGCTTACATCTTTCGCATTCTGGCAGTAGCTCTCAACCAGCGCTTTCTCTTCTTTCGTCAGCTGGGCAAGTTTCTTTGCCTTGCGGTCAGCAGCCCACGCATTGTAGGTTTCCAATCCGAAACCGTAAATAAAATAGCCCACTTCATCCTTCGTGCAGCCCTGAAGGAAGGTCAGATCCTTTGTAGCACCGTTTGCGTAAGCCTCATACGGGTCCTTCGGCAACAGGTTGCCGTCACGTTCCGCCCATACACGCAGTGCAAGCATGGATGCTGCTGTGGTCACGAGTTTCTCAACATCAACCTTCTGCAAGTCGGCAACGGTCTTACAGCCAAGTGCCTCCATCACCTCATTCGTACAAGCGATGGCTTCCTCCGTGGATCTCGTGAATACGGGGGAACCACTCATGGCAATGACCTTCTGGAAATACTGGTGCGAGCCTTTGATGAGCGGAAGCAGGCTGACGCTACCGCCACCGGCCGATTGTCCCATGATAGTCACGTTGCCGGGATCGCCGCCAAAGGCTGCAATGTTCTCATGCACCCACTTCAGACCCATGATCTGGTCCATGAGTCCTAAGTTCTGTGCGTCGGGATAGTCCTTGCCGTCTGGCAGGTGCGACAGATGGAAGAAACCGAGGGCACTGAGCCTGTAATCGAGGGCAACCAGGATAACGTCAGGATTCTCCTTGATGAAATTGCAACCCTCCTCACGTGGCTCAACCGTTCCGCCAGTCTCAAAAGCACCACCATGAATCCAGACGATGACCGGCTTCTTCTCCTTTGATGAACCCTCTGCTTTCCATACATTCAGATACAGACAGTCTTCACCCTTCACGTAAAGGGAAGCAATTTGCGAGACATCCACTCCCTGGCAGGGACTTTTTGCATTGTAATAGGCCTCATAGACGCCGTCGTCGGGCACGATATCCACTGGTGCTTTCCAGCGCAGTTCCCCTACGGGCTGCTTGCCGACAAACGGGATGCCCTTATAGGCAATGACATTGTCGTTCTTCCTGCCGACGAAGGTTCCGTTGATACACTTCACGGCCAGCGACTTGTCGTAATTGTCGTCGGTGATCTTCTTGTTCTCGCCATACAGCGCATACATCCTCTCTTTAATCTTGTCCACGTCGGTTACTGCGGTCGAGTCGTTCGTTTCACTCTCAGCCTGTTTGGCACCACCTTTACAGGCCGTCATGATAGTCACTGTGCCGCAAAGTAGGATGGCGGCAAGCATCCATAGTCTTGTCTGATTCATTGTTACTATTTTTTATTGTACTATATTATTGATATTGTTTATGAAACATTGTATTTTTCAACTATATTGCTTGAAGTGTGAATCCAAACACAAAGTAGAAATGCTGGCTAGCGGGATTAGCAATGACCTGTCCGAACAGGGGCAGATCGAAAGATTTGGTAATATGGATGGTGACGCTGAAGCTGTTGACCTCATAAGTGCCAGATTTCCAGGGCACGAAGCCGACCTCAGCTTCCCAATTGCAAGTGGCCAGACGAAAGGGTGCCGACAGCCCGAAATAAGAACTGTAGGCACGCTTGCCGTTATCATCCTGATAGTCGTTTCCAGCAAAGTAGGTCTGCCACGAGGCACTCACAGGACCAAAGTTGTAGCTAATGAACCCTTCAAACGCGTGGCCTGTGCCATATTTGTAGAAGAAGTAGCGATTGTCATTCCCTTCATTCCAGTAGTCAACGATGCCAAAGGACATATCGCCAGTCTCATACGACAGCGTCAGATCGATTTCACGAGCATCGTTGCTGTGGCTCAACCCCACGCTGCCCCATGCCGCCAGGCTCAACCCTTTCCAGGCTACCGACAGCTCGGGTTGCAGTGACACGTGCCCCAGATCTTGACCTCGCCAGATATAGTTACTGACAAAGTCGGCCTTGAGATGGCATTCTACTTGATTCTGTGCCCGTATGCCACTATTGCTTGCCAGCAACATAGTGACAATCATAAATATCCTTTTGGTTCTTTCAACAGACATATGTTTTTATTTTGAATAGACTTTTCCTTCGAAGTAAGTGGCGGCGGGCTTAGCTTGAGGGCTTGATAATTTATTGGTTTTTGTACAAAGGTAAGCAAATTACCCCAAATAGCATCATCCGAAATACTTTAGGGGTTATATTTTTCAGATTTTGAAACTATTATTTCAGATTTTGAAAGTCATGAAGAGGTTAAAAAGCCTAACGATTTAGAATTAACACCCGCCCGAAAGTCAACGACTGCATTCGGGCGGTATGATAAATCCAAAGTGGCAGATGTTCACTGCTCCATGTTATACTTCAATAGTAACTCTCTGAAGGCTTTTGCTTCAGCAGACTCTTTTACATCTTTTTCAGCTCCAAGCATCCGTGCCGTCGCATGGTTTCTCAGTTCAAAAAACCTTTGTGCCTGAGGCGTCCACTCCAAGTACTCATAAGCGTGAGGAACTCCGGGTTCTACATAGAGCTCTGTGAAAATACCGGCTTCCATCAGCTTCTGAGCA
>ONAE01000131.1 GCA_900315695.1 uncultured Prevotella sp.
TGAGAAGTACATAGGAATATCACTGCAGATGGCATCCAACTGTTGGCGAGTAGGCATATTACTCTCGAAGACATGAACATTCCATCCGAAACCAAAGATTGACGTTGAACCTGCTTCCCTCGCCTTCTTGACCATAGCGGGAACAATTTCCGTCAGAAACTTGTTCGGGTCTGCGTCCGAATCCATCATCATTCCTGCGGTCCGGAGCGTGTGTGCCATCGAATAATGAGCGTGACCGTTGCCGCAACCAGGCATCACTAGACCCTTGCCTGTGTAATCCAGAATTTCGGTCTTGCCTGCTTCAATAAATGCTTCGGCACCCGCCTTGTCGCCTACATAGACATACTTTCCGTCCTTCACGGCGAATGCTTCCACCACCTGATTGTTCTCAGAAGTGAAAATCTTGCCATAGACCACGAGGTCGGCAGTGGTCTTTTCGTCCTTACCCGGGTTGTCGTTATTCGCCGAACACCCAATGAATACGCTTACGCCGCAAATCAGGATGGCGGCAAGCATCCACATTTTAAGTTTTCTCATAATTACAATATTTATTTGTTACACTATAATTTGTTTTAGGATAACTCATGATAGTGCAAAGATAGTCATTGCCCTTTGAAATCACAATAATCAAAGGGCAATGACCAGTAAGTTTTTACGATTCGGTGACGATTTTTTACGATTCAGTAAGTCGCTATGTAGAAATTGGTCTGCGCGTCCACTCCGTCACAGTCATTCCCTTCATCTTCTTGAAGGCAACGCTGAATGTATTGTAACTACGAAAGCCACTTTGGTAGGCCAGTTGCTGTGCTCTTACCGGCTGATGGGTTGCGGCTGCCTCATGGTAAAGACGGATGAAGTGCTGGATGCGCAGACCGTTGATGTAGGCATTGTAAGTCATTCCCTGACTGGAGAAATGCTGGCTCAGATAGAGACGGTTGGTGCCAATCAGGTTGGCAAGCTGGGAAAGAGTGAGGTCGTACTGTAAGTAAAGTTGCGGCTCCTCGCAATACTGCTTCAGCAAGGGTCCGATGTTATTGCGCATGGTGAGCGGCAGGGCATTATCCTCCACTTTCTCCGTGGTGTCCGTTTCTTCTGCACCAACAACGGGTATGGCTTCATCCGTTTGGATTGGTATGCTCAGGTCGCTTATCGTTTCTACACGCCACAGGAGATAACAGATAAACACAGCGCTGATCACCAGCATGACATATATGAATATCTGGTTTTCGTTGGTTAACGCATAGACAACGAACACCAGCAGTATGATTGCTAGCACCACAAAACTCTGCCACACCTCCTTGTGCTCCAGGTCGGCATAGTTGTCGCGCAACCAGCGACCATATCGTCTCAATGCGCGTACCATATATATAATTAAGCCCATGCACATCAATAGGGCATAGATATATACTATCGGCAGAAAGTCATAACTTCGAGTGGTAAAGTTGAATACGTTTCCTACAACGATTGGTGCAAACATCACGGCAATAGGCCACATCGGTCGTCTGCGGTCTTGCAGCATCGTGAACAATACGACTATCATCAAAGGAAAAACCGTCATGCTGTCAAGCAATCCGCCTATCAGGTCGCACAGCATGATGTCCTCGCTGGAGGAGAGAAAGAAGATTGGCATATACCATATATGATTCAAAGCGAAGCCCGCAAAGAAGGCTGCAGCCCATCGGCGCAGGCGTGCAGGCGGCGTAACGTCCTTGGCAAAGGCATTGCCCTGACGAAACAGCAGATAAATGCATGCCAGCGCAGCCATCACCGTCACGATGGAATAAAATACAATAAACAGCGTATCTTCCCGAATCTGATCGTACATGATTGATAAACCTTTGCCTGCAAAGGTACAAAACTTTTGGGAATTAATCGACCTATTGGGTGAAAAACTGAAAATAAAAGTATATTGACTGGGGGAAATTCAATAAAAATGAGTAATTTTGCATGCGATTTCGAGGATACAAAGACTATGATGAGAAAAATATACGTTTCAAATTGAGTATAGGCACGAGGCCGTTGGGGTATAGGAACACGGTAGTTTGGGTATAGGAGCACGATGGAAAAGAGGCTTCTCTCTCCCTGCGAGCCTTAGTATTTCTCCCTGCGGGCATTAGTATTTGTCCTTGAAAGTATTAGTATTTACTCACAGAACTCAACAAAAGCGGTTACGGTTACAGCTGTAACCATGTAACCGCAGAGGGAATTGATAAGAAAATAAATAGAAAGAACATATTGATAATCAATAATTTACATACAAATATACATCATTATCGCAGAGAAAAGGTTACATGGTTACAGCTGTAACCGTAACCACAAAGTGAAAGAAAAGAATATGACAACAGAAGATATCAAGCGAATCGTTGACGACGAAAGGGTGGAACAACTCACTGCCCTGCTGTGCCGTCATTGGGAAGTAGCCACAGAGCGACTGGAAGGACTTGCAAAGGAGTTGGAAGACGGTATGGATACCTGCGCCGAAGCAGAGATCTATGCCGCCCTGATGCGTATGCAGAGTGCCGTCATGGCGCTGATGGAACTAAACAAACTGCCCTGCACCTACCTGTTTACGACGTATCTCGAACGCATTGCCAAGACCGTTTCCAACGAGGAGATCCGCGGCTCTGCAGTGAAGTTGATAGAGCTATTGTTGAGCGAGAAGTCCGCCCAGCCTCAGACATCCTTCTTCGACATGGTGAACCAGTCGATGGCTCAGCACTTCGCCTTGTCGCCTGAAAAGCAGGCCTCCATCCAGCAGAAAGTGATGCCCATGCAGCACATCTTCGCCCTCTGTGCTCAGCACCTGAAGCCAGCCGATCTCATGATGTTCGCTTCTATCATTCAGGAACTGAACACAGAGGGTAATGCCATAGATCCTGAAGAGACCATCCAGCACCTGAAAAAGATGCGCCAGGCGATGGATACCCTCGCCACGCAGATGAACGAGAGCCTTCAGATGATGCTGATCTGGTTGGGCATTCTCACGCTGCTGCCCAGTCTGATGGTGAGTCTGATGCAACAGAGCCAGCGCAACAACAAGGTGATGGCCAACTTATTTAATAAAGTACTGGTACGCGTGCGCGACAGCAATCCCTGGTGGAACTACTGGAAGGAGCACCGTGACACCCTCCGCGTGGTGAGCGACGACAGTTCTTGGAAGGACATCATGAATGCCGAACGGAGTAAGGAACGCGCTGAACTGGGGCAGGTGCCAGGCGGCTTGTTTGCCAAGTGGACTACTGACCGCGATACTTTCGAGGCAGATTTCCTGGACGCCCATCTCAGCGACGACGAGGTGCGCCGCTTTATCTTCCATCTGGCTGCTCTCTCAGAGATTGCCAGAGAACTCGACCCCACGACAAAGTTTGGCGATGAGCAGTTGGTGAACAACAAGCTTCAGCGCGTGGGTGAGGCCGTGATGGGAGCAGCCCATAAACTCGACAAACTGGTATCTGACGCCTGGTTCCCCCATTATGAGGCGATGTGGAAGGAACTGATTGAGGACGAAATTATCTTCAACCATCTGAAAGTTTCGCGCAAGAGTCCTCACAACAACCTCTTTACTGCCCGTTTCTTCTGCCATCTGGTGGGAGAATTGAAAAAAAGTGCAGTCTTCGGAGGCCATTCAGACCGCGATCTGGCAGAAAAACTGACTGAGAAGCAGTATGTGGATACTTTCAGGAAGAACATCCAGGAAGGAATGAGTGATGAAAACACGAAAATAAAAGAAAATTTCAAAAATATCTATCAGAAATACAACAACTTAGCACATCCTAAGGCATAGTTGCACCATCAGGGGAAAATATCCCACTTTGAAGGTGCAAAACCCCTCCCGACCTTTGCCATCGCTATGATAATGATGGCAAAAAAATTTAGCAGCAAGCCTCGCCAGGCGAGCATGGCTGCTTACCGTCAACTGCTGGCGGAGAATCACGTGGAGGAAATCCTCCTGGATGTGAAGCAGAACAACAGAAAGTTCAGGACGAGAAACTCATCGAGGAATTTCGTATCGTCTATTTTGCCGAGAGTGCCGGAGGGGGTACCCACATCTGGGCTTGGCGTACACCAGGACTTTCTATTGAGGAGGACATCCAGAGGCTGGCGAGTCGCCTGGGTGTCGGCTACGACTCGCATGTCACCGACCTGGCCCGTTGCTGTTTCATGGTCAGTGAGCAGTATGTGAAGCTGTTGGATCCCATCGTCTTTGAGGCATCAGACTGGAAAGAGGTAAAGGTGGAGAAGACTGACGTTCCCACTCCAGCCTCAGACAATGCTTCTTCACTTCTGGCTTTCAAAGGTATTGCTTACGAGAAGATCGTTCAGAGCCTGCTCCTGAAACTGGGTTATGGTAATGCTCCTGTGACAGGAGAGCGTAACATGGCCCTCTACACCTTGAGCCGTTATCTGCGATTCATCTGCGACTTCGATGAGCAGAAGCTCTTTACGATTCTGCCACATTGGGGACTCTCTGATCATGAGGTGATGTCAACCATCAAGAGTGCCGTTGGCAGTACCCGTCCTGCCGAGATGCCTTCACCGATGAAAGAGGTGCTCTCGATGTTGGGTGCCGTAGTGGAGGTCGAATCTGAGGAGGAAGAATCGCTTACTGCCCCCATCAACGATGAGCTGCCAGCCATCCTTCAGGAACTGGCTGATCATGCCCCAGAGGAGTTCAAGGAAGCCACCCTGATCGCAGCGATGCCGATGCTGGGCACACTGGCTACTGGTATCCGAGCCAAATATCGTGACGGCAAGTTGAATTCCCCCAGTTTCATCGTGGATATCGAGGCTCCTCAGGCTACTGGTAAGTCGTTTGTTGACGCTGAGTTCGAGTTGCTGATGGATCCTATCATCAAGCAGGACGAGGTGGAATGGCAGAAGGAGATGGCCTACTCGCTGGCGAAGAAAAACGGCGAGGAGGTGGAGAATCCCTGTGCTCAGATCCGCATCATCGAACCCAACATCGGTGTGTCGGCCTTCTTGGAGCGAGCCCTCTATGCCAAAGACAAGCATCTGTTCACCTATGCCCCTGAGATCGAGACGGTCCTGAAGAACAACAAGGGTGGCGCGTGGACAGAGAAGAACGACCTGTTCCGTCTGGCCTACGACAACAAGCCCTGGGGACAGCATCGTATCTCGAAGGACTCATTCTCTGGCAAGATCACCCTCCGGTATAATATGGTGTTGTGTGGTACCCCCAACAAATGTAGGGCTTTCTTTGCCGATGCCGAGAGCGGACTTGTGAGCCGCGTGACACCAGTGGTGCTGCCTGATATGGTGGGTGCCAAGATGCCTCAGTTCAAGGTTTGGACCAAGGAAGAGGAGGAGAAGGTGAAACGTCAGTGCCTCTGCTTGATGGATGAGGAAGGCGAGGTGGATCTGCCTCTGATCAACAAGGCCATCGAGGCGTGGGATGAAGGGAAACGTCAGGAGTATCTGCAGACCTTGCGCTATTCCCTCGATGTGTTGCGTCGTCGTGCTGCCCTCAATGGTTTCCGAGCCGGTATCATCGCCTATCTGCTCGAAGGTCGTCAGGAGACGGAGCGAGCCATCCAGTTTGCAATCTGGTATGCGGAACGTTGTCTGCACTACCAGTTGCAGATCTATGGCGACAAGATCGATGCACTCAATAACGCCAAGTTGAGTCCGCAGGCTTCGAAGGGCAATATCCGCTATCTGGATCTTCTCTCTGCCGAGTTTACAGCAGAGGAATTTCAAAACCTGCGCCAGGCCAATAATGAGTCAACTGTGGTGAAGACCATCATCTGCCGCTGGGTGAAAGAAGGTCTTGTTGTAAAGATCGGTACGAACCTTTGGAAGAAAACAATTAAAACACAGAATTATGCCGAGGAAGAATAAAGGAATGTGGTATGAGGTTCATCCTACACCCGTCAAGGGTAAGGATGGGAAGAACCTGGTGTATGTGCGTCCGCAGAGTGGTATGAAACTGTCGATGAAGCAGTTGGAGGAATATGGCGAACGTATGAACTATCTGCGCTATGGGGAGTTGAGTCGAGCTTTCGACTCATTCCTCCGCGTAGCGGGAAGGTATCTGGCTGAGGGCTATCGCATCGATACGCCCATCGGTTCGTTTGCTCCCAAGCTGTCACTGGCCAGACAGGTGACGGATGCCGAAGAGGTGAAAGACCGTGACGTGAGACTCGACGGTGTGGAGTATAATCCGGGTAAGTTGTGGGACAGGGAGATCAAGAAGTGGCTCGACGGGTTCCGCCGCAACCACAACCCTGACACCCAGGCCATTCTGGCTGATAAGGAGAGCCTGGAACAGGTGATGAGAGATTGTATCCAGAAAAATCAGGGCTATATCACGGCAGGCATGTTCGCACGCGCCTCCGGACTGACCCTCTACTCTGCCCGTAAGCAGCTGAAGGAGTGGACCCAAGGTGACTGTCCCAAACTGATGATGACACCCAGGGGTAAGGAGCATATCTATACGGAGATTTAAGTTTAATAATAAGCTATCTAAAAAAAGGGCTCGCATCTTATAATGAAGTGACCCCGAAAAGTTGGACATTAAATTAAACATTAATTATTCAACTCTCTATAGTAGTGAGCTCGGTATTGCGCCGGGCTCATTCCTTTTAATC
>ONAE01000130.1 GCA_900315695.1 uncultured Prevotella sp.
CTCTGCGCCACCGAGAGACTGTAAGCATCAGCCTGAGCCCTGATAAACCGCTGTAGCGTCTGGGCGTAGGCATCCTCAGCGATGGTGAGTGCCTTGCTGGCCGTCTCAACGATAGCCTGACGCTCATTGAACTCGTTGACGGTCATCGTTACATCAAGCTCGGTATCACGGGCCACTTCCTGTTCTGTACGCTCTGCCGCATCCACCGTGCTACGGGCGGCGAGGTAGGTATTTTTCCGTTTGCCCCAGTCCAAGATGGGGATCGTGAGTTTCACGGTAGCCATATCCTGAGTGAGCGGATTACGATAGGCATCCGCAAAGCGTTCAGCCACTTGGTTCAGACCGATGCTGGCATCGAGACTCACGCTGAGGTTCTTCTCCACCTTCGTACGCTCTGCCTCCCGACGGGCCTCGATGGTCGCCTGACGGGTTTCCAGATACTTAGGATTATTCTCACGGGCGAAGGTAAGGGCTTCGTCAGCCTCGATATGCAACGTGCCCACCACAGAGGGGATGACGAGTTCGATCTCCGTACGCCGATCCATCCCAAGATAAGTCGCAAGATCCTGTACGGCCCGCTTGCGGGCGATGCGGGCATTGGCGAGTGCCGTGGTGGCGTTGGTCTTTTCGAGTTCCAGGATGCTCAGCTCAGCCTTGGAGATACTAGAAATCTTATAGCGGCGCTGGGCGATGGCATAGATGGTGTCGCTTGATGCGAGCGACTCCATCGCCATCTGCACCATATCCTGTGCCAAGGCGAGGGCGAAGCAGTTCCTTCTCTGCGCGCGCCATTTTCAGCGGTTCTATCCGTCGAGCCCACTTCAAGGGGTTATAGAACAGCAGATCCTGCTTATAACCGACGGAGATAGGGATGGTCATGAACTGATTCTGGTTCTGGTCGCCAAACGTACGCGTAAAGCCCAGTTGCGTGGTGCCATAGAACTGTCCGCCCCAGGGTTCCATCGTCTGGGTGGCATTGATACCGGCCTGCGAATATAACAACCGCTGTTGGCGATACTCATCGATATCCTCATAAGAGAGATAGCGCTGGGTCATGTAACGCTCATACTTCACAGGGGTCGATTCGAGTAAGAGCTGCGGCTTGCGAGAGGCCATCCATGAGAGATAGCGATGCTGTGAGGCATAAAAAACATTCTGGTATTTCTGTACGGAGAGTGAGCTGTCGGTGGCGAGCCTCACCGTCCGGTCGAGGTCGAGCACCACCTTCTGCTGGGCAGAAGTAGTGAGAAGTGAGAGGTGACATACAAGAAATATCAGCAGACTCTTTTTCATAAACTTCATTTTTCAGACATTAAGACGACTTCTACGTTCATGCCATCGAAGAGTTCGGCGGTCTTGGCCAGACGGGCACGGAGGCTGACGGCACCCTGCTGATCGACGATAGGATTGATCTCACTGACGGTGGCCTCATATTGTTGCGACTTGTCGGCTACGGGAATGATGTGAACCCTTGTGCCAACCTTATATTTCTGGAGGTCGGCCTCCATCACTCGGAACTCCACCAGCATGTCGCCCGTGGCAATCACACGGCAGACGGTCTTACCTGCCACAGCGAGCTGGTGGGCCTGTACCGACAGGTTTGCCACCACCCCGTCGAAGGGAGCTGTCAGTACCCCACTCTGCAAGTCATGACGGGCTGCCTCTAACTGGACCTTAGCGGTGGCCAGCTGACTCTTCGACAAGGTATAACCCGACTTCAAATCTGAGTTGCGAGTCACGTTCGATGGAATCTGAGCGGCCTTATCGGGATCGTAGCCATGGGCGATGATCACATCCTGCATCTGCAGGTGAGCCTGTTCGATCCGGAGCTGCGCCTGTTCTACGGCCCGCTCCTTCTGGGTCATGTCATTACGGAGCTTAAACTGGTCGAGCGTAGCCAATACCTGTCCCTTACGAACTTTCTGACCGTTCCTCACGAGCACCTGTTCGATGGGCAGTGCCGTCTCAAATGCCAGGTCGGCATAACGCTCTGCCACCACCTTACCCACGGTCTGCACCACCCCAGGCTCTGGCAGCGGCAACGCCAGCTTCTCCACCGGAACGGTCGCAGTGGTATCTGCTTCTGGATCCACCTGTCCCGTCTGTCCGCTGCCACAGGCCGTCAGCATTGCAACAGCAGCTATGATCATGATCATCTTTCTCATATCTTGCATTATTTCATTTTTACAACTGTCTCTGTGCCATCTCGAAGAATAGTTCTTTTTTCTCCATCAGTTCCTCAAACGTACCCTCCTCAGCTATCTTGCCTTTGTCGAGGACAATGATTCGGTCGCAGTGGCGGATGGTCGATAACCGGTGGGCTATCACCACGCGGGTACAATTCAGCTGGTCGAGGTTGTCGCTGACGGCCTTCTGCGAGATATTGTCGAGTGCCGATGTCGCCTCGTCGAAGAAGATGATGTTAGGCTTCGAGATGAGGGCACGAGCGATGAGGATGCGCTGCTTCTGTCCGCCACTGAAGCCACCGCCACCTTCTGTGACGATGGTGTGAAGCCCCATCGGCATCTTTCTGACATCTTCTTCAAGACAAGCCATGCGCAGGGCCTCCCACGCATCGTCATGGGTGGCCCACGGAGCGGTGATGGTGATGTTGTGGAACAGGTCGCCCGTAAACAAGCTGCCGCTCTGCAGACAACAGCCGATCTTCCTGCGCAGCGAAGCCTTATCCACCTTCGCCAAGTCATAGTTGTCGTAGGAGATACCACCAGTCAGCGGTTGTTCGAATCCAAGCATCAGGCGCATCAACGTTGATTTGCCGCAGCCCGACTTACCCACAATGCCCACATATTCGCCCGGCTTAATCTTCAGCGACAGGTCGTCGATAACCATTGGCCCGTCTTCCTGATAGCGGAACGACACACCACTCAGTTCGATACTTCCAAAGAGTGCATTAACCTGCGGTGCTTTCTCTTCCATTTCAGGTACGGCTTCCAAGATAGGCCTTACGCTCTCCAACAGCGGTTTAATCTGTGCCAGACTCGGTACCACAGTGTTCAGCTGGGTTATCGAGGCGGTTATCATGCCAAAAGCAGAACTGAAGGCAATATAGTCGGAAGAGGAAACCCCGTTCGACAATGTGCTCCAGAAGAGGAGCATCGTGCCGCCAAGCCCCAGTAAGGCAGTGAGTGCAGGACAAAGCAGACGGGCGAAATCTGGATTATAGACCAGATAGGTAGCTTTGCTATAGTTGTCGAGCCAACGGATAAATGCACGGTTCTCACTACCAGTAAGTTTCAGTTTGTGGATACCCGCAAAGAGATTGTATTCCAGACCGCTCAGCTTCGCCATTTCCTCAGTATATTTCTTCTGAACCCCGACAATGCGAAGATAGTACAAAAAGATGACGAGCACCTGCAGGGCAATGATACCGAGCGCAGGCCAGAGCAATGCACCACCATAAATATAGACCTGCACCAGATAGATGATACTGAGCACGGCTGAGAGCAACGCTCCGACGATGCTCTCATTGCAGAGCGAGGCCACTGTCGTTATATTCTGTATCTTTGCCGTCAGTTCACCACTGGAATGATGGCTGAAGAAAGTGGGGCTCAAGAGGAACGTGCGGGCCACAACGGCATTCTGCACGTGCAGCTCTATGATGTGCTGCAAACGGATGATATAGAGATTTCTTGTCAGCGTAAGCAATAGAGAGCCTATGGTAATACCGATAAGAAGCCCGGTAATAGGCAACAGATCGGAGGAGTCGCCGGTAGGGATAACCGTGTCGAAGATCAGTTTGTTGGCCATCGGGGTAAACATGCCAAGCAGCACCACTACAAGGGCACACACCGTAAGCAGCACGGCATTAGGCCCTGACACCACACGCCACGTGAACCTGACAAGGTCCTTCATCTTCAGCGCTCTTAGCGGCAAGGCTTTGGTGAAAGTGATGGCCGTCGGTTCCAGCTCTTCAGTCATCTCGCGTTTACCCACCTGCCTGACTATACCGTCCTCTTTGCGGTATTGGTAGCCCAGCCCGGTCTTCGTCGGGGTCAGCGCCACCAGTCTTCCGTCCTTGGTATAGCCCAACAGTGGCCCGACACACTCACGCCACCATTCTCCAGTCAGATGAATATCGCGCATCATGATACCACGCGGACGAAGGATGCCTGTCAGTTGTTCCTCAACCGATAACACATCATCATAATCCAGCTGGTAGTCTGTGATGCCGAGTGCCTCAAGCACCTGTCGCAACGCACTTTGGTCGTTCTGAGGCACCACGCGCCTGCCTCCCTGAAGTCCCAGACGCTGATGGGTCTTCTCGTTCACCTCGGCCATTGCTGCTTGCTCAGCTGCCCTGCGCTTATTAATCTGATTAATATAGATTTCCATGGTTATTCGCTCTTCATCAGTTTCTGATAGAATCCTTCCTGCGCAATGAGTTCCTCATGTCGCCCGCGCTGTAGGATCTTACCCTGGTCCATGACGATAATCTCGTCGCAGTCACGGATGGTACTCAGTCGGTGTGCCACGATAATCTGCGTCGGTCCCATGCTCCGGATGCGCTTCATCACCTCATCCTCGGTCTTCGGGTCTAAGGCACTCGTAGCCTCATCCATGATGAGCACAATCGGCTCTCTGGCCAGTGCAGTAGCTATTTCAAAGCGCTGTCGCTGACCGCCGCTGAAATTCTGTCCACCCTTGACAATCTTCGTATCAAAGCCTTCTGGACGACTCACGATGTCAGCACGTATCTCTGCATCGTTGCAGGCCATCATCAGCGTGAAATCCTCGATGCTGGGGTCCCACATGCGGATATTCTGTGCGATGGTGTCATCAAAGAGCACCACGTTCTGGTCAATCACCGCCAC
>ONAE01000125.1 GCA_900315695.1 uncultured Prevotella sp.
TGGGAACTGGAGTGTGAATCTCCGACTGTCCCGCAGCAGTGAACTCCGTTATGGCTCCTAAGCATAAACGCCATTGGGTATTTGCCCGAGAAGGCGCTTGGGAGTGGAGGAAAGTCTGAAGACCAGCCTTTTTCGGTAATATGCCAAACGGCTCTCGATGTAAGGGCGTGAGGCGAAACAAACATTTTTGTGGGATTATGAAACATGAATCAATCGTCGTCGTGTACGACAGTTGTCAGGCTATTGCTGAAGTGATAGCCGACAAGTTGGGTGCTGAGACCGTCAGTGTCCAGAGTATGAACGTCAGGCAGATCGAGAACAGCCAGAGTCTCGTCCTTGCTGTCGAGTTTCAGGATGGTGGCAATCTGTCACCGCATTGGCAGTATGCCGTCCAGATGTTCCGTTGTGCCAGTCTGAGGGGCAAGAACCTCGCTGTTATGGTGGCTCATGGCAATAGGGGTGACAACGGCATCTATGCCGATGTTTTCTGCCGTGAACTCAGGGAGAACGGGGCGCACATCGTTGGTGACTGTCTTTATGCAGATTCACCCAAGTGTAATCTCAATAATTGGATTTGCGCCATTTCGCCTAACTTATAAAACCATTATTACTATGCAGTATATCTTTATCGTAGTCCTTGAATTCGTTCTGGCTTTTATAGGCGTAGCCCTGCTCATCAGGTACTATAACCACAAGTGACAGAGCAGCGAGCGCCGTTAAGCTTGCTTAAACGGCTGAGTCGCGATGGAACTCGACAAAGTCAAGGCGTAGACAAACTATGCTTTCACGCCGATGATAGTAGCATTCGATGGCTTCATGCGGTGAATCTCGGTCTGGATGAAGCCTGCATCGTCGAGCAGCGTCTTCAGTTCCTCCGGCGAATAGGCCGTCATGCCCTCTACGACATTCGTCCACATGGAGTCGCCATCAATTACTTCTACCAGAATGGCGAATTTTCCGCCCTGCTTCAGTACACGGCGCACCTCTTGAAGACAGTCAGGTAGGTTTGGCCAGAAATACACCGTCTCTACTGCTGTCACGAGATCGAACTTCCCGTCTTCATAAGGCAACTTTTCGGCAGACCCCTGAGTGATGAACACCCGCTTGTCGAGCACTTCGGCATTCACCTTCTTGGCTTTCGCTACGCTTTCCTCAGAGATGTCGATGCCATAGACCGTTGACCCCTCGCTCCGCTTCAGCAGCCGTTGTAAGGTTGCCCCGCCACCACAGCCGATATCAAGCATCGTCCAGCCATCCTGAATATTGACCAGTTTCAGTCCCCAGTTCGTCAGCGGTGCATGACAGAGATTCATAAACTTCAGCATCGCGCGTCCCATCCGTCCTTGCGGACAGGCACAGTTGGTGAAAAATGTTTTTAATAGTCCCATAACTCAATATCTTTTATATATAGTTGATACAATTTCATCGGGTGCAAAGGTACGGTAAATAAATAAGGTGCACAATACCTAAAACGCGGTGTTTTGAGCATTGCCCACCTGTGACGGCCAGCAAAAGCAGATTAACATGAAGTAGGTATTTTGTTACAATTCAAGATTATTTCTGATGGCTTCATTCCAAATAATTAATCCAAAAGTCGGGGCAAAAAACACGTAAAATTATCCAAAATACAGCCCAAAACCCTCTGTCCTGTTCCCACATCGAGAAACTTTTCTTTCATGTCATCAAAGCTGACGTGAGAGTAAAGTCACTCATGGGGAATGTCAACCGCAAACCGTCATATGTTCTTGTGTCATATTACTAAACTATTCTAAATTTGGGCGCAAATATACGAATAATCAAGGAATTATGAGTAACTTTGTCCTTTGATTTAATAGTATTTGTGAAATGGACTACCTTCCCAAAGACCCTGCCATTCTGGTTTCGAGCGTCAACATGCTCTTAAGAGACGAGGAGTTTGACACGCTGGAATCACTATGCTATGCCTTCAGCAGAGAACCCAAGGAAATCAAGGACTATCTCATGAAGTATGGCTTCGTATGGAGTGAGCCTCAGAAACAATTCAGACCCATCGGCTACGATCAATGATCACAAAGGACAGCATAGAGACCGCCTATAGCTTTCTGCATCAGAAGCGGAATGTCTATATCCATTCTTCCCTCGACTGGCAGAAGGATGATATTGAGTATGCTATTGCGTCCTATGCAGATGACATGAGTCGGGAATTATATGATGCCATCAGTGGCGGCAGGGCTGACTTCCTCCGTGACCACAAACGGTTTCCAGAGGATATTACACAAGCAGTAGAACAATTAGAAAACATGTTATAGAAGTATGGAGAATTTTGAAGAGATATTGCGTAAGGACTTACACCAGTTCCTGCAGTCAATGAAGGAGGTTGATGAACGTTTGCCAGAGTGTCCCGATGTTGAAGACAAATGGGAAGAGATAGCCAAGACCTACATCCCTGACGGCATACGAGAGTTTCAGGACTATCCCTCTGCCTCACTGGGTTGGATGATGTATATCGGCATGGCCGTAGCCAAGATGTGGGACACGGAATGGGACATCTATTCAAAGATTGACGACCTCTATGCCTACATGCGCGACAAGCGCGGCTACGACTCGATGGATGAATATATTCGCCAAGATGTCCTCTTGTTGCAGGGCGCAGACTACACAGCTTTGGAGAAAGTCACTGGCGAGTGTGCTTCACGGGTCTATAATGCCTTGATGCATCAGCATCTGGAGCCTGGCACAAAAGAGGCATTCAATGGCTATGTGGTCTGTCTGCATCAGCTCTACCTCTTTGGTGCTGCCATGCAACTGAAGCGGATGGGCTATCACATGACAAAGATGCAATAACAGATAAATCGGAATTTATGAGTATGATAAATGGGTTCAACCAACGGACGATAGAATCTTTGGCATATTATGTTTATGCCTTAATTGATCCGAGAGATAATAGAATCTTCTATATAGGAAAGGGAAAAGGGAACAGAATTTTTCAACATGCGAAAGACGCTTTAGACGATAGCGACCAAAGTCTTAAACTTGATATTATAAGAAGTATTTTAAGGGATGGTAGAGAGGTAGGTCTCTACATTTTACGACACAATCTGACTGAAGAAACTGCATATGTTGTAGAGTCTGTACTTATTGACTTGCTGACATATCGCAAGTTTAACAAGACAAGCATATTGGCAAATATTGCTGCTGGTCATCATCAGTGGGACGAGGGTATTAAAGATGTCGATGAAATAGATTCAATATACAATTGCATGAAAATAGACATAAATCAAAAGGAAACATTGCTTTTAGTTAGTCTAAACAAAAGTTTTGACCAAGCAAAAGCCAATGGAGTATATCGCAGAATTGATATTTATGAGTCGACTCGCAAGTACTGGAAAATCAGCAAGAATGCTCCCCAAGAGATTAAATATGTGCTTGGTGTATACAAAGGGGTTGTCCGAAGCGTAATAGAAGTCTCATCGTGGGAATGGACGGATGTTGCGGAAGATGGTACGAAGTTCAAGTTTGACCGTTGCATCTTTGAAGGTAAGCTACTCAATGATTCCGCATACCTTAACAAAGATGTTTCTGACTATCCTTTTGGCAGTGGAGGAGCCGTAAGGTACATAAGAAGGTAAATACCAATTTATCGAACTGAAAAAATATGGAATTCAAGGATAAAATAGTCGTCATAACAGGTGGTGCACAAGGCATTGGACGATGCATCGCTGAGGAGTTCCAGAAAGCTGGAGCTACGATTTGCGTAATAGACAAGCAGCAGGGTGACCACTTCGTTGGCGACCTTGCTGACAAACAGGTGTTGGAGCAGTTTGCCAAGGATGTGATTGCCCAGCATGGGCATGTGGATTATCTCATCAACAATGCCCTGCCACTGATGAAGGGCATAGACGAGTGCAGTTATGAGGATTTCCAATATGCCCTGAATGTTGGCGTGACAGCTCCGTTCTATCTTGCCAAACTCTTCGCTCCACATTTCGCAAAGGGAGCAGCAATCGTCAATATATCTTCTTCGAGAGACCGTATGAGTCAGCCACAGACGGAAAGCTATACGGCAGCAAAAGGTGGCATAGCCGCTTTAACTCACGCCTTGGCAGTCAGCCTAGCTGGAAAGGTGCGAGTAAACAGTATCTCGCCTGGTTGGATTGACACAGCATACACCGTCTATGAAGGTCCAGACACCATTCAGCAGCCAGCAGGACGTGTTGGCAATCCATTGGATATAGCCAATATGGTGTTGTTTCTCTGCTCTGACAAGGCTGGTTTCATCACAGGTGAGAACATCTGCATCGACGGAGGCATGACCAGACAGATGATATATCATGGTGATAATGGTTGGACATTACAACAAAAGGACAATGAATAAGTAACTTTGCCCTTAGTTCTAATATGTTTTGTGATATGATAGACCAGATTATTGACTTCAATAAGAGTTTCGTAGAGCAAAAAGGCTACGAGAAGTATATCACCGACAAGTACCCTGACAAGAAACTGGCTGTTCCCTGCGGCTCTCGGTCTGAAGAACGGTGATGCCAAGATTATCAAGAACGCTGGAGGACTGGTGATTTCTGCTTTCGACTCTGCCATGCGTAGCCTTATCGTAGCCATCTACGAGTTAGGTGTGGAGGAAATTATGGTGGTGGCACACTCGCATTGCGGAGCCTGCCACATGAGCTACGACCACTTCCACCATGAGATGATTGCCCGTGGTGTGACGGATGAGACACTCGATACCATCCGCAAGTGTGGCATTGACCTCGACCAGTGGTTGGAGGGTTTCAAGGACACACCGACCTCCATCCGTAAGACCGTTGAGACCATCAAGACCCATCCGCTGGTGCCGAAGGATATCGTGGTTCGTGGGTTTATCATTGATTCAGAGACAGGAGCATTGGAAGAGGTTAAAACTTAGCCCCATTATTATAATAATGTAGGAAACGCTTGCCTTAAGATATTCAAAAAGATTGGGGCTATTGCATCATAATTCGGAAATGTTTCATATATTTGCACTGAATTATTAAACGAAACACTTATGAGCACTAAGACAATGAACCAAGTCATCGCCAACTACTTCAAGACGCAAGAAGATTGCACCTTTGGAATATTAATATAGGAGGAAAAGAATATGACAACAAACAATCCATTGCTCAAAGTCGTTTCCGCCGAGTACGTGCACGACTACACGCTGCGACTGACGTTTAACACGGGCGAGGTGCGGCTGGTGGACTTTACGCCGCTGATGCAGAAGGGTATCTGTCGCAAGCTACAAGATCTCGAATACTTCAAGTCGTTCCGCCTTGACCCCTTCACCGTCGACTGGAGCGACGAGATAGGCTTCGCTCCGCGATACCTTTACGAGCGTGGAAAAGCGGCGTAAAGAATAAATGTATAGACAGAAAAGAGATTCGGGAGGCTGGCGCTGGCGATTCAGCGTCAGCCTCCCGAAGTATATTAGTAGACGGGCTCTTCATATTGGTCTTTATCATATGAAGCATTTGATTCTTCCGAATCGTCATTTTCTTCCACCCAACCATGTTTATATGACCAACTAATGCGGTCATTATATTTTTTGTCCTTTAGAATATCACCGAGAGTATAGCCATAGAATTCAATTAAAGAGTTTTCACCATTACCAGATGCAATATACCTGCAATTGAAGAAATTCTTAATGGCTTGTATGTGATATGTATATTCAATATCTTTCTCCAACTCTCTTCTCTTATTAATGACATCTTCCAATAGTTTACAAATATGTGCATCTTTTGAATATTGTTTATGTGCAGACTCCCTTATACTTTTCGCCTCAGAATCTGCTGACGCCTGCATTTTCCTTGTCTCTTCAGCTTCATCGAATCCTATGGGGCGACATCCATTATCATAATCTTCGCTATTTTCTTGCGGGAGAAGTGTGTCTAAATATACGTCAGAATAATCAGATTTGGCAATTCTTACATAAAATTGAGAATCATCTCGACCTGGGTATGTTTGCCACCAAGTTTTTGCCTTAATGGAATATGACTCTATTATACTTGGAATATCAAGAACTTCTACCGCTTGAGTTATCTTTTTGTAGTGTTCAAGAAATGAAACTCTAGGATTAAAGTATTCCAAAAGATATTCATATCCATCCGACTCTTCTCCGTCACGTTCTATAATTTTTAATGAAGATGATTCGTCAATATAAGTCATAGGGAATTGAATAAATAAACTATCTTCAATAGTAATTGATGGCTTGCGTTCTATTGAAAAAGTAACAAGATCATCTTGCTGTAAACGGATTTTGTCCCCTCTTGTTGCAAAGAAACAATTATGAGACAGAGACCATACAATCCAACCATGTATCCCTGACTGATATTCCATAACAAATCCATAATGATATTCTGTCTTGTGAAAAAAGTTATCAGCAATGTACTCCTCTGGTCTATCAACCACATTTTCTTTTAATTCTTGAACATACTTTTTAATTTGAGTTTTAACATCAGCCAAAGGCGTATATGGGCGAAACTTATCCATCCACTGATTATCAGAATAGTTTAAATCAGTAAACCGATAGAAATCCTTGCATTCAATCATTTCCAAATTGAAGCATCCTTCAAATGCCGAAGGAAATAATTGCTTCACGTTTTTTCCTCCGTACACATATCGTAAATTGAAACAACCTGAAAACACATTAGGCTCGATAACATGTAAATCATCAGGGAGGGTAACCTCATACAAATTTATACAGTCCTCAAAAGTAGAGGGTGGTACATCGGTTCCTGACCTGAGGATAACAGATTCCAATTTTTCACATCCTTTGAAAGCGGCGGGACCTAACTTGATGTCTTTGGGCAAATCAAGATGGGTTATTCCCGTTTCAGATAATGTTAATTCTTTAAGATTTGTTCCATATTCAATGCATTCGAGAGCTGGAGCTTGTTTTATAGTTATCTCTTTTGCGCCAGGTGCACTTATTTTTTTAAGCGTCCGATTATTATAAAAACTTACTGATTCAATTGAGTCCGGATAATATATCTCATATAGATACTTTGCTGGGTAATAAGACTCTTTTAAGCCATCTAAATGGGATAAATCCAAAACAGTTATGTTTCTGTACTTCTGAAGGATATTAAATAAAAAGTTTCTTAGTCTAAACTGCAATGAGGATTTCTCCCATTCTGAAATATCTTTTCCCCATACAAGTGAAACTTTGCTAATGTTGGCTCCAATTGTTACCTTGTCAAAGGAATAATCGTTGGAAAGTGTTATTGTCAATGTATTCATATGTTCAAATTGTAAGATTAGAAATAAATCAATTTGTATAATTTATCATATACCTTTCACTCGTCAACATGTTATTATCTCCAAAGGTTGTATTATAACTGCCACCTACGATTGGAAGCGGCATACGACTAAACTTAGCTGTATTTACGAGTCCCTTGTCTATAAGAATCTTGCATAGCATGACCAAATTATGATTCATTTGTTCAATACTAATGGGAGTGTCAAGATGAACATAGATAGCATCACCTCCATTAAAGTGAAGACTATCAGCAACACAAAACAGATTATCTATACCATTTACAATATAATGGTCATCACCCTTTTCATTACTAACATCACCTGTTGAAATGAATACTTTTATCACTTTTTCTTGTTCTATCATAATCTTAATAGTAAAAAACAATATTAACAAATCGACCTTTATTATTGGCTATACTTTTGAGCCAATTTTCATGCACAAATATAGTATTTTTCTCTGTGAAATGAGCGTTTTGTGTGTAAAAAAAGCATAAATTGGCATCAAATATGAGAAAAAGTGAAGAAATATGCATCTATATCATAGTTTTTTTGCTAACTATGCGTTCAGAATTGTTTTTATGGATATACTGGGCCAATAGTTTTTCCACACCATTGTAGTGTACTGAATTTGGTTGACAGTATTGTTTGTTATTCCTAACTTGGTTTACACTTCATTGTTTTTATTCCTATACAGGTTGTCAGTTTATGACTT
>ONAE01000124.1 GCA_900315695.1 uncultured Prevotella sp.
ATCCTGGAAGATCTTGATAGCCTCAGGCAGTGAAGGCATGTTAGCACCCTCAGCAACAGCAATCACACCGTTGTCGATCAGAGCCTGAGCCTGCTCACCATTGATCTCATTCTGGGTAGCGCAAGGTAGAGCGATATCAGCCTTCTCGTGCCAAGGGCGCTCACCTGCATGATATACAGCGTTAGGATACTCCTCAGCATACTCCTTGATACGTCCGCGCTCTACGTTCTTCAGCTCCTTTACATAAGCGAGCTTAGCCTCGTCGATACCGTCTGGATCGTAGATGTAACCGTCTGAGTCAGAGAGTGTCAAGGGGATAGCACCCAGCTGGATGCACTTCTCTGTAGCATACTGAGCCACGTTACCAGAACCAGAGATCAGCACCTTCTTACCCTTCAGGTCGATATTGCGTGTAGCGAGCATTGAGGTCAGGAAATATACGCAACCATAACCGGTAGCCTCAGGACGGATCAGAGAACCGCCAAAGCTGAGTCCCTTACCTGTGAGCACACCCTGGAACTGATGAGTCAGCTTCTTGTACTGTCCGAAGAGGTAACCAACCTCACGACCACCTACACCGATATCACCAGCAGGTACATCCTCGTCAGGACCGATTACGCGATACAGTTCATTCATGAATGCCTGGCAGAAACGCATGACCTCAGCATCGCTCTTGCCACGGGGTGAGAAGTCTGAACCACCCTTAGCACCACCCATAGGCAGAGTTGTCAGAGAGTTCTTGAAAGTCTGCTCGAAAGCAAGGAACTTCAGAATACCGAGGTTTACAGACTTGTGATAACGGAGACCGCCTTTGTACGGGCCAATAGCATTGTTGTGCTGGATACGATAACCCATGTTGGTCTGAACATTTCCCTTATCATCTACCCAAGTGATACGGAACTCACAAACACGATCGGGGATGCAAAGGCGCTCAATAAGGTTTGCCTTCTCAAACTCGGGGTGCTTGTTGTACTCTTCCTCGATGGTAGGAAGTACCTGAGAAACTGCCTGGATGTACTCCGGCTCATTGGGGAATCTCTGTTTCAGATCCTCTACAACTTTTGCTGCATTCATAATCTTTTTAAATTTTTTGTGGTTATTACTTAATGAGAATTACTATTCTATTGTTGATTTCGCTTGCAAAATTACAGCAAAAAATTGAAATACCAAACATTTTATCAAAAAAATCGCCAAATAACTTTCTTTTTGTTACTTAATTGATATAAATCAAGGACAAAAGGTAACCAGATAGAGCTTGTCTTGTGTTCGGACACAAAAAGAGCTGCACCAAAAGGGTACAGCTCTCTTATATATAATAAGGTGTAACGCCTTATTTGCCGGCTGCGTTGAGCTTTTTCTTGATTTTATCAACGTAGGCATCGATGGTGGCAACAGCCACGATATTCACAACGTCACGAACGGATGCACCAAAGTCAACGAAATGGATCGGCTTGTTCAGTCCCATCTGGATCGGACCGATGATTTCAGCATCGGTTCCAAGCATCTGCAGCATCTTATAAGAAGAGCGGGCGGAAGTCAGATTGGGGAATACAAGTGTGTTAACCTTCTTACCGAATAACTTTGTGAAAGGATATTGTTCATCGCGCAGTTCATTGTCGAGTGCGAAACCAAGCTGCATCTCGCCATCGATGAGAAGATCGGGGAAGAGTTCCTGCATCTCTTTCACAGCATACTTCACCTTCTTCGCACCATCGCTAGTGTTACTACCGAAGTTTGAATGGCTCACCATTGCGATGACTGGTTTCTCGTTGAAGAAACGAACAGCTGTTGAAGCCAACTTGGCAATGTCAACGAGTGTTTCCTGATTTGGATTCTCATTGACGAGTGTATCTGCGATGTAGAAAGTGCCCTTAGGTGAGTTGATAATATGCATAGCGCCAAAGTGCTTGTATTCAGGACGAATGCCAATCACCTCATTCACTACCTTGATGGTGTTTGAATACTTGGTGTAGAGACCTGTGATATAAGCATCTGCCTCGCCAGTCTCTACCATCATCATTCCGAAGTAGTTGCGCTCAAACATCTTGTCGTTAGCCTCCTGGAAGGTATAACCATCACGCTGTCGCTTCTCCGTAAGGATACGGGCAAAGCGCTCACGACGCTCTTGCTCTGACGGGTGACGCAGATTCACAATCTCTATACCTTCCAAGTTCAGATCGAGCTTCTTGGCAAGCTTTGCAATCACCTCGTCATTACCCAAGAGGATGGGGTGGCAGATACCTTCGGCCTTTGCTTGTACGGCAGCTTTCAACATGGTGGGGTGAACGGCCTCAGCAAATACCACGCGCTGTGGATGTGCGGCAGCAGTAGAGTAGAGCTTCTGGGTGAGCTTGGTCTCCTGTCCGAGCAGTACACTGAGCGAATTCTTATACTCTTCCCAGTCTACTATTTTCTTTCGGGCAACACCACTCTCTATCGCAGCCTTGGCTACAGCTGAAGACACCTCCGTGATGAGTCGTGGATCAACAGGCTTCGGAATGAAGTAATTACGTCCAAATGTCAGGTTGTTCACCTTATATACATCATTCACGACATCAGGCACAGGCTGCTTGGCCAAGTCGGCAATGGCATGAACGGCTGCCAACTTCATCTCCTCGTTGATAGCTGTTGCGTGAACATCGAGTGCACCACGGAAGATGTAGGGGAATCCAATCACGTTGTTGATTTGATTGGGATAGTCTGTTCTGCCTGTTGACATCAGCACGTCGGGACGAGCCTCCATAGCATCCTCGTAAGAAATCTCTGGTACAGGGTTGGCTAGAGCAAAAATGATGGGATCCTTAGCCATCGACTTCACCATGTCCTTTGACAGCACATTACCTTTTGAGAGACCAACGAAGACGTCAGCATCCTTCACAGCCTCTTCCAAGGTGTGAATATCCGTACGGTTGGTAGCGAAGAACTTTTTCTGCTCGTTCAGGTCCTGACGCTCTGTAGAGATGACACCCTTTGAGTCGAGCATCACAATGTTCTCCTTCTGTGCACCGATAGCCATATAAAGTTTGGTACAAGAGATAGCAGCAGCACCGGCACCGTTCACTACAATCTTCACCTTCTTGATATCCTTACCGATCACCTCCATCGCATTCTTCAGACCAGCAGCAGAGATGATGGCTGTGCCATGCTGATCGTCATGCATCACGGGAATGTCGAGTGTCTTCTTCAGGCGATCCTCAATGTAGAAACACTCAGGAGCCTTGATGTCCTCGAGGTTGATACCTCCAAAAGTGGGGGCGATACGCTCCACAGCCTCACAGAACTTCTCAGGATCCTTTTCTGCCACCTCGATATCAAACACGTCGATACCGCCATAGATCTTGAAAAGCAGACCTTTTCCTTCCATGACAGGCTTACCGCTCATGGCACCGATGTCGCCCAGTCCGAGCACTGCTGTACCATTAGAGATGACTGCCACCAGATTGCCTTTATCAGTGTATTTGTAAGCACTGTCGGGGTTCTCCTGAATTTCCAGACAGGGATAAGCCACGCCAGGAGAGTAGGCGAGACTCAAGTCGGTTTGTGTACGATAAGCCTTAGTTGGCTTTACTTCGATTTTTCCAGGTCTGCCACTCTCGTGATATTCAAGAGCGGCTTCTTTCGAGATCTTTACCATAGTGTATTATAGGGTTTGTTTGTTGTTATTTCTGAAAATCGCTCGCAAAATTACAAAAATCCTTTGAAATACATTCAGTTTTTTTGTTTTTTTGTAACTTTACTAATGTTTTTGTATGAATATGCATCTGCTATTCTTCAAGACGATATAATAAAAACCCCTCGCTCAATCGAGCGAGGGGATCCAACTTTTACTGATGCTGTTCGCGGAGCAAATCGTTAACCGTCTTAACGGGATTGAAGGTGCCGAGCGGTACTTCAACAAAAACTGTACTCCAGTTGCTCATCGCACCATTCCAAAGGCCTGGCAATTCGAGAGCCTTCAATTCCTTTCCGGCTTTCGACTTGGAAGAAATGAAACCTGTTGTCTTATCGACGAACTCAGGCAGGTTGAATGGCTTGCCCTGATAGTCTTTCACAGCGCAAACGAGGTCTACGGGGTTGAAGTGAGTACCCTGGGTGAACATATTCATATAAGCCTCGTTGTTGGTGTCGATCTGTGAACTCTCGAGGATCTGCAGGCTGACGGTGCCGTCCTGGTTGTAGGTGAGGAACGGGCCACCGCCAGGTTCACCCACATTCTTCACGACGCCACAGACACGCATCGGGCGGTTCAGTTTCGTACGCAGATAGGCGGCATCGGCCTTCTTGCCCTTGGCATCGGTGCAGAGGCACTCGCTGACAAACTTGGCAATCTCTTCGAGCTGTGCCTCTGTAGCGCCTGCATCAAGGATGCGCAGATACTCGAAAGCCTGCTTCTGCAGCGATACGAGCACTCCGGCGATGACCTGCTTCCACTCCACGGTTTCGGGCTTCAGACGGTCGGGAACGACGTTGTCGATGTTCTTGATGAATATAA
>ONAE01000121.1 GCA_900315695.1 uncultured Prevotella sp.
CAGAAATCTATGTCCGTGCTGTCGATGAAGAAAAGAAGAAGGCAATCAACAGTATGCCAAGTATTGACATACTCTGAACTTATCTTTTTCCCTTAAAGTCAATATCAACCTTAAGGGAAAAGAAAGTTTAGTTTATGTTGCGTATATATAGCAAAAGGGCGTACTAAACTCAAAATATTTATATTATTCTTGGCAAAAGCATTGTCGATTCAGAAAAAAAGTGTAATTTTGCAGCAGAAAAGATAAAGGAGATATAATTATGGCATTAGCAATCAAAGCAATTCCCACTCTCTACGGTGACGAGGCACGTCGTTTCCGTGAGATGGCAGACGAGACGGAACGCAAGTATGACATGCGTCCGAAGCGAGATCTGAAGGAAGATCCTCGCTATCAAGCTATGCGCACGATTCTTGAGAGGTCGAACATCAACTACTGATTCCACGATGGCGTTTCTTGAAGAAAACTGCGTACTCGACATACTGACTGATGACATTCTTGAAGAGTGTCATCCTTTTGTGTGTGGCGATGACGATATGGATGAGTTCTTCCGAAAGGATGCGCTGGACTATACCCGTTACCGTATGGGAAAGTCATATTGCTTTCGAATGAAGGATGACCTACAGACTATTGTTGCCTGTTTTACTGTATCGAATGACAGCATCCGTATCTATGACTTGCCGAGTAGCCGACGCAATGCCATGTGGGGCTAATCGAGAAAAGATGTTGACTCGGTACCCAGGTGTACTTGTCGGACGATTGGCGGTTGCTTCTCAATTCTCAGGAAAAGGTGTAGGTTCGGAGGTGCTTGACTTTATCAGAATGTGGTTCCTTGATGAATCAAATAAGACAGGATGTCGCTTTGCAATTGTTGATGCCAAGAATGAACCTGACGTGTTACGCTTCTATGAACATAATGGTTTCAAGCCCCTTTTCCCTCGTGAGATAGACGAAGATTTCTACACGAAGCCACCTAAGGACGATGAGGAACGTGAAGAGCGAATAAAGAATCCTCGAAAGCTCAGGACACGATTGATGTTTAGTGATCTGCTTGATGAATAACAGAGGTATACGGGGAAAAGTATGGCAGCCTGATCACCCCTTAATTGTCCGCAAGGATAGAAAGTATGAAAACTCAAAAAAAAACCGTCCCTATACGAACAGGACTTGCACATCAAGAATGCAAGCCCTGTTTTAATCTTATCTGCTGAAATGAACCGCTATTCTTTCACGAACTCTTGCATATTTCCCATTCACTTTACCAGCATTCCATTTCGGCATACTTTTTACAACTCTCTCTGCTTCTGGAATAAGTTCAGGCCAACTTCCTTCATCAGCTTTTACGTTGCTGATAGAACCGTCGGGTTCTACAACAAAATCGACTCCTACGGTACTAGATGTGAGACCTTTTGCCTTTGCCTCCTCTGGGAACTTGGCATTTTCTTCCAGCCATTTTTCAAGTTCGTACCTTTTCATGAATGGGGTTGGAATCTGTCCATTGCAATCTTTCAGTTCGTAAATGGTTTCATCTGCTGTAGCGACCACTTCTTCGGTCGTTGCATCTGGATTGACGGCAATTTTGCCAAATCCTTTCCATGGCTCCACTTGCTTACATAATTCTACTAACGATTCTGCAACATGAAGGGTTGCATACTCAACTTCGGAACCTCTAAAAGGGTTTGTATTATTTACCAGATTGGGCAATCTGCCTCCATTCAGATAGACATCTTTGAGGTCTCCACACTTTTCAAATGCCCCATGGTTTATTTTCTCAACGCTACTGCCAATAGTCAATGTCTTTAGACTAGGGCACTCCTTAAATGCCTCGCTTTCAATAAAACGAACTGTATTAGGGATGGCGACAGAGAGCAAACCGCAACCAGAAAAGGCATTAGAACAGATAGAGTCAAGTTTCTCATTGAGACTTACCGTCGTCACGTCACGACAGCCATTGAAGGCATACGGTCCGATTTTCGTTACCTTCTCTGGTATTGTTATCGCTTGTAGCTGATTGCATCCTTTGAACAATCCCTCCTCTATAGACTTTAAATCCTGAGGTAGTTTAATGTTTTTCAAGTTGTAGCATCCACTGAAGGCGTAGCTGCCAATCGTCTCTACACTCTCAGGAATTGTCACACTATTCAGCTTGCCACAGTAGATGAATGCTCGACTCCCGATAGAGGTCACACTATTGGGAATTACGACTTGTTGAACCTCGCTTTGTGCAAAAGCCCCTTCGCCGATAGCCGTTACCTTACAAGTCACTCCTTCATAGACAATCGTCTTGGGAATGACCACACGACCTTGATAATGTTGGATGGGATAGTCGGCCGTCACTTCCGCTTTCTCGGCTTTGGTCACGATGTTGTACCAAATACCACCAACCTTAGCCTTGCCGTTGAATGCATTTGCCATTACTGGCAGGGCAAAAAGAACTGATAGAAGAATTGTTTTTCTCATTGTCTGATATGTTTTAAGTTTATTATTCATCGTCTCTGCCGTTTGGATACATATATGAGGTGTCGGCACAGTCGTAGGAATCGTCAATCTGATTAAGAACTTTCTCAGTGGTGTCATAATCATCTGACAATAATTCATCATAGAAATCATTTTTGATATACTGGGCATAACTTGCTTGCATTCCCTCAGACATCTTCTTTCCATGATATTTGTAGGTGTACTCTCCATTTTCCAACTTTCTGATAAGCTGGTCCAAATCATTCTTCTTCATTTTGATAATGTGTTAAGTTTATTATTGTGCATCACCGATACATTGCCAAACATGGGGAGTGTACATCAAATATGAATGTTCTCGTTTAGGGCAATCGTTTTGCTTTTCCTCAGGTTTATTCGATGATTTTATTACAAGACCACAATACATACATTGCCAGTATTTCAGGCTTGGCACATCAAGGTCGCCAAGAGGTTCTTCTTCCGTTTCTTGCTTGATTAACTTACCGTCAAAGTTGTAAACGAATATCTCTTTGCCACCATATCGGTCTTGGATATATCCCGTGATAGTACTATCAGCCTCGTTTGCATAGGCTATATTATTGTCACTACCATAACCATAAAACTCCTGACCATCTGTAAATTTCTGTGTCTTTAGGTTATAAAGAACAATCATTGATGATAAGCTATTATTATCTTTCAAGAATGCAATGTTTTCCTTGCCAGCAAAGATTCCGTAAATTCTCTCGCCTTTATCCAACTTCGGGCTGACACTCTCCTTTGACTCTTTGTCAAGGTCATAGCGAATAAGTTCCGTATTGTTTTTGCTCTTGTAGTAGATGAAGTGATCAACCTCGTTAATCTGCTCCGTCAGCACTTCCATTGAGTCGGGCAATGCACGCTCAAACTCTGTTGCTAACTTCTGATAGTCCTTCTTGCACGAACTGAGTGTCAAAACGCACATACAGGCCAAAAAAATTTTCTTGCTCATAATCGTTTCTTTTAGTTATTACTTCTTCGTCAACTGGAAGTCAGCACTAACCTCTGGGAAACAGAAACAGCGCAGACCGCCATTTCCGCTACAGGCCTTCCACAGCCTCTATTATCTAATGGTGAGCCTACGCTGTTAAACGTACACTCCTTAGATAATAGTCTTGCTCGGTCAATCCTGTTCGAGGTGGAAGTTCGTAGCGGAAAGTGAGCAATATGTCTTGCATCCTTTAAGGAATACGGTTGCAAAGATAGTCATTTTTCTTGGAATAATTGTCAAAAAAGAAAAAAAGTAAAAGAAACGGCACTAATTGATGCCGTTTTGATACAATTAAAGGTGAAATCCCTGTTGATTTGTCTTTTTCATTTCCTCAATATTATGTTCTCGTTTATCACGTTCCAACTGCTGCTGAATCCATTGAACTATGGGTGACTGCTCAACTGTGAGTTGCAACTTGTCCTTTGCCATCTTCACAATGTGAGCAGTTACACTTTCTGCCCAAACTCTTGGACTTCGCTTGTCGGCTTGCAAATAGCCTCGAAACGTCAAGGACTCTCCATGAACCAGTTTATCAGTCTGTTCTACACTAAACCCGTGCATAAGGCATTCGCTCTCGACGCGAAGATACTCACCAACGATAGGGAACCAGCGTAGGATCTTGTTGATAATGCGCTTCTGCTCGTTGATGGTTTTCTGCATCTGTAACTTGGTATAGCGAATATCTTCAGCATGCCACTCTTTCTGTCTCTCAGCTTCAGATTGGAGTTTCTTTATCTGGTCATTACGTTTAGAGATCTCTCCTTGAAGTCGCTCGTTTTCCTTTTCCAGTTTGCTGATCTTGTTGCTGCCAAGAAGAGAATTAAGTCCTTTGAGGGCAACGTTGGCTGTCTTGGCGGCAGTATTCTTCAACTCTTCTGTCTTCTTCTCTGCCTTAACCTTGGCCAGTTCCTTTTCTTCTTGTTCTCTTTGTTTCAGCAGTTCGTCCACGTCTTCCTGAAGACTCTTGCCCTGCAACATCAGTGAGCGATAATACTCATGTGTGGAGATATGCTGGGCCTCTGAACCGTCAATACCTCTTTGAAGTCCATACTTCTGCATGGCGGCAGCGTAAGTATTCTGGTAACTCTTCAACTTCGCACGACTCATTACATCATCAGCGCTGAGTCTTGGGGTTGGGGCTTTCTTACGATAGGTGCGCTTCACTTCCTCTTCTTTCTTCTTGCGCTTGCGTTCTGTCTCTACTATTGGAACGACAGTCGCATGCAGATGGGGTGTTCTCTCATCCATGTGGAGCACTACCGATACCACGTTGTCGGTTCCATAGGTCTTGCGTAGCCAGTCGATGTTGTCCTGGCACCATTCATTAAGTCTGCCTTCCTTCTCTATCTGCATCATGTCCTCATAAGTGCCAGTCAGAAGGATGCGGATGGCTTGTACCTGGTTCTTGCCTATCTTACGTTTCAGCCCAGCCGTATCAAGGCGGTGCTGAATTGCCTGCGTGCGATTCGTCACACCATCAGGGAACTGAATCAGTTCACGGTTCAGATGCGTCCTCGTCGAATCAGCATTCTTGGGATGGATGGTTCTCTCAATGTGTGCCGACATTCCACTGTCAGCACCTTTGGCTTTATCTAAGTGTAATACTGCGTAGCCCATTTTTCTTGTTCGTTTTACGGGGTTATTGTTTCTGTGATTATTCGCTTGCGTCGGCTTTGCCTTGGATTGGGAATTTTTAGCGTTACCGTGTAATGCGGCTCGAAAAATTCCCTAATAAGCTACGGTATTTTCTTTTGGGAAATACCGTTGGGGCTGCGCTGCGTGGTTCTTCCTGCACTTGGTTTACATTATTCCGTCTTATATACGCCCTGTGCTAAACTATACTTCTTGTCCTTCTTGACGATATAGCCGTTCGCGATTAGCCATTTGTTGAGGGCAACAAGGGTGTTTCGTCCTCGGGAATAGCCAATAGAGGTGTATGCTTCGCCCAGAGCGTCTATCAGATTGTTATACCCAGGAATGTCACCATTAGCAAATGCCTTGCTCAATGCCTCTCGGTGTTCCTGTTCTGACAACTCCGTTAGAGACTGTCGCTTGGAGTCCTTTTTGTCAAACTCGTAATCACCTACCAGTTCTGGCAGGGAATCGGCATTGACACGGAAGGCGAAAGGCTCAAACTCCTTATCCCGGATATGCATTGCCTTTACCTCGCTGATATTGGCATCTGTCAGGCTCTTGGTAATCTGGAGAACAGTCTCAGCCTTGTTGTTCAGTTCGGTACCGATATGTCCGCGAGTGTTATCATCACCTTTGTTCAGATGCAGCACCGTGTGGATATGCAGATTGTACTCACTCGACCATTGCATCAGCATATTGATGATCTGGGTGGACTCCGTAGGATTGTTGATGTCATACATCAGATCACGGATGCCATCGATGATTACAAGTCCGATGCCTTTCATCTTGAACAGCATGTAGTCAATGATGGTGCGCCGCTGCTCAGGTGTCATTTCCCGAAGAGCCACGAACACCAGATTAGGACAATCTTCATCAGTAGGCAGTCCTGCCAGTTGGAGGATGCGCTTCATCACCTTCTGACAGTGGTACTTACTCTGCTCTGTGTCGATGTAGAGCACCTTTCGCTTATCATCAGGGAATGCAGCCGTGTAGCGCAGCACCTCACTGTTGGAGAGTGCTGCCGCTACGATTGCAGAGACATTGAAGGTTTTCTTGCTCTTGGCTTTACCTGTAGATGCGCTGAAGTTGCCAAGAGTGCCGATGGTGGAGCCATTTACCTGAAGGATCTCAGGTGGAACGGTGTACTCATCGGTGGCTTTCAGTCGGATGGATTGCCAGATTACCCCAAACTCACTCTTGGTTAGTCCGTGCTCACGGATTTCCTCTTTGGCTGCCGGAGCCATGTTAGTATTATTCGTTTCCATAGCCTTACTTGTGAGTTAGAATATAGTGGGTAGCCTCCTGACTGATTTGAGCCTGGGTCTTGACGGGATTCTGACGAAGCCATGCTTCAAGGGTGTCCTTCTCGAAATAGATCATCTTCCCCTGAGGTTTGTAGTGGGGAATCTGCTGCGTCGAAGTCAACTTATAGAGATAACTCTTCGACAGGTTGGTGAACTTGCAAGCCTCTTCAAAGCTCAACACGTTCTTGTTGAGATACACGAGGTTTTCCAATTCCTCGATTCTCTGTTCAATACTTTTGTTTTCACACATATGCTATCACATTTGTTAAATTAGACAATAGGAGTGTGCACCCTCCGAAATTTTGAATTCGAGGGCAAAAGTACTGCCTGAAAGATTACGTGTCAAGTAAATAGTTTAAGGTCTTAACCTATTCTCAACCTTTTTGCCTATTCTTTACTTTGTTGGCGATGTTTAGTGTTCTTTCAGATTGTACTTTGTTCGTGGCAGTGGAAAGGTCGTTTTGGTTAAGGAAGTCATCTTTCTGTGATGACTTGAATAGCCTGTTCTTGGCAATGACTGCCTGCCAGTTCTCCGTGATATATCCTCGTCTGGATAATTGGTCAAACAAATGGGCTAATAGCCGATTGTTCTTCGAGGTAAGGACAACAGAAGGGGAACAGTTGAAGATGGACTTTATCTGTTCTGTGGTTATGTCCGCTTCGCGGAATATATGGAGTTCGTTGATAATGCCAGCCAGATAGTCCATCTGACTGTCGGTAAGAGAATGCTCAAAAGAAGGTAAAGTAGGAGGTGTCTCTGGAGGTGTCACCGATGGAGTAGTCTTAGTGACACTTGGGGGCGTAGGACTTTTCTTGGCATGGGCTTTCCGTTCTGCCAGTTTCTGTTCCATGTCGGCTATGAAGGCATCGGTCTCGGCATCTTCCCGCTGCTTTTCTTTCCACCTCCGCTCTTCCTCTGCTATTTCTATGAGATAACGGTGTTTCTTCTTGTCTTCCAACAAGAACTTAATGTACTTCTCATATAGTACCACCTTATATATATAAGAGAAATAGGGATTCTCGGCATCATAGATGGTATTGTCTTTCTTGAATGCCTGAATGTCTGCTTTTAACGGATTACGATACCACTTATTAACAGCATCAGGGCCAATGTTCTCTATAAACAGACTGTCCCAAATGAAATCAGGTTTATCGAGAGCATCTTGGATATGCTTCACATAAGGACATTCAGCGTAAGTGTCCGTCAGAATCTTTACCGCTTTGGCATATTCGTCCTCTTCCAATTTCACCATATACTCGTCAGATGCACCCTCGGCAGTCCGTATCAGACGTTCTTCAAGACTATCAAGTGCTTCTTTTACAAAAGTCTTAATGATATTCTCCTTTTCATTTATGACTGGTTCCCAGCAATTCTGCGTTTCCATCTTATCCTGTATTTAATCTTTTTAGAGTGCAAAGGTACTCAAATTATAGTAGAATAAGAACAAACAAGAGAAAAAGAAGAAAAGATTAACAGTTGGTCGCTTTTCTTATTCTTGGTTAAGATTAACACCTAATTAACGCCCTTTGTAAATCACTGATTTACAGAGGATTTCGAATGTTCCTTCGTAGTCGATAGGGGAATCGAACCCCTATGCCAAGATTGAGAATCTTGTATCCTAACCATTAGATGAATCGACCGCACTGCATCTTTTGGAGTATCACCCCTGCGGAAGGAGGGGGATTCGAACCCCCGGTACGGGAACCCGTACGGCAGTTTAGCAAACTGCTGGTTTCAGCCACTCACCCAT
>ONAE01000119.1 GCA_900315695.1 uncultured Prevotella sp.
GTTACAAAATCAAGTCCGTTTCATTTCAAAAAACTACCTAATAGACTGAATTTCAATTATTTCAAAGAGCGATTAGTCCACTTTAACGGGACGGTAGTGATAGTATATATATAATAATATAATAAGGTGTGTGTGGTTGTGGATAAATAACTGTCACAACTGTCACAACTTTCTTGCAGCGGGGTTGGCGGTGTGGAAAATTCTTCGTAACTTTGCAGCTGTTTTAAAAATAACAACGTTAATGAATTCGAATGAATTGACTCCTGCCCGGATGCATGACCTGCTTAAACGCAACGTGTTCAGCGACATAGATCTGGAGCGCGTGGCCTCGATGGATGCCGACCAGCGGCGTGAGCTGAAGTTGTCGCAGATCGACAAGATGCTTGGCATGGGTCCCTATGCTGCTGTCTTGAACTGGTATCTCAGCCAGTTTGTGGATGATGACAACCAGCGCAGAACGGAAAATCCGCTATACGACGAAGAGGATACCCCCCTTGTGGCCTGGTATCTCGAAGTGGCAGAACTGGGCTATGCTCTCTCTTATTGCAAAGCGTTCTGCCTTGATCTGTTGGCACCTGGGTTCCAGATGGACACTGACGACCTACGGCAGCAGTTCACCATCGACAACCAGCAGCTGATAGACTGGCTTCAGCAGACGCCTTATCGTCGTGTGGCCGCTATGGTGGCCAAAATTCTCATAAGGGTTGAGCTCGACAGAGTGGTGGGTCATAATGATGCCGTTCAGGATTATTATGCCGAGAGCAGCGCCACTGATGAGATTGACCCGCAGGGAATCGACAATGCCGACAAGTTTATCAACGACGCCATTGAGGTTCTCACAGAGATGAAGCAGCATGCAGAGCGAGGGCGCCAGTTGGGTCTGAACGATGAGCAGATGCGGGTGGTGGATCTGTTGTGGAGCTGGGTGCCCCACGACTATCCTGAGGATTATGTGGTAACCGCCAAGGAGGTGATAGAGGTGGTGGATCGGGCGTTGCCTGCCAAGACGGTGATCCGCAGTCGCAAGGGCTTCAAGATGTTCTACGACCAGCTGATTCCTCAGTTAGTGCAGGTGATAGAGAAACACGATGTGCCCGTTGACCTTACCGACCGTTATAACCTGACGATGGGCTATATGGAAGACTGGCTGTATTCTAAATATTCAGGGGGGATCGTGCTGGATGAATGACTCGTATATGGGCGGATTCAATAATCCGTTGTCTCGCGGCAGCAGTTTAAGCCGTGAGCGCCTGCTGGTGGATGCCGACCGACTGTTTTCTATCGACTGGCTGATCAGGCGCCTGCTCATTGAGATTCAAGGCTCGTTGACTCCAGAGGCCATTGCGCAGCATCATAAGCTCTTCAGCACCCTCCGTCAGCAGCCCGATATGTGGTTTGCCTGGCAGATGCTCAGGGCTCATCATGCCTCGCTGACGAAGGTCGAGGAGTTCAAGCAGATGTTCCCAGAGGGGCGGAGACTCATCGAGGCACTCAATGAGGAGCGCGAGGACACCATCAAGAAGTTTATGAGGTTTGTGCCCTCCAAGCGTTGGGATTCGCTGCGCGATGATGACCGCTCATGGCGGGAGTATGCCCGATTGCTGTATCCGATGAAGGATAAGAATGCGCTGATAGAGCTGGAGTTCTTCCAGCTGGTTGACTATATCTGTGTGCTGACCGATGGGCTGTGTGGCCGATGGAATCAGCTGACTCCCGTCAGCGACGAGGCAGATAGCGCAGAGGCTTCGGCTTCTGCTGCCGACTTGGACGCTGTGCAGCCAAGGGCTGAATTCAAGGCACTGCTCAAAGGCTCGTGGTTCGACAAGCATTGCAGCGACAAAGAGAAGTATGACGCTAACTGGCGCGAGAAGTTTGTAGAGGCCTTGTTTAAGTCGCCGTATGCACAGACTATCATCGAGAGCTGGGCTGATCGCAGTCTGGTGGATATGTTTGGCATCATCGGCATCTTGAAAGACGAGGGGGTGATGCGAGAAGGGCTTTCCGACTTGGCTTTGGCTCGGTCAGTACTTGCCTGCACAACCATCCAAAAGAAAGACAAGACCATCTCCAAGTATATAGGTGATGCCAAGAAGCACCCGTGCTACTATTGGGTGAAGGAGTATCTGGCAGGTCAGGCAGTAGGGTAGGCGCTCGATTCAGATTCTACTGGTTTTCGATTAGCGTTCGATTGATGGAAAAAGTCAATCGAACGTTTTTTTTGTGCATCCAAAAGTTAAAATTTGGTTTTGTAACTATCTGATAATCAGCGATTAATATTTTTATTATAAAATTTCTGCATTTTTTCGGGGAAACATTTGGAGGCTATCAATAGATTACTACTTTTGCACCGTCTAACTTTTTAAAACATAAAAAATATGGTGAATTCTATTCTTATCGAAGGCGGACACAAGGTAGTCTGCCAAGTATTGAATCGCGAGATTTTTCTCGCAAAGCGTAACTCAGTTTCTAACCTCTTAAATGTAAAAGCAGCACGTGAAGGTGATGCCGAAGCCAAGAGCCGCTTGGTTCAGATGGCCTACAACGATCTGATGCCAGATGGCAAAGTGGCAGGATGCTGTCATCCCAGCGACTGCTTCTTCCACGACATCGACTGCTATGATCCTGCTCAGGCAGAGGCAGTGAAGGAAAAAATCCTGTCGTTGAAGTCTGAGATCGGTCTGCTGATGCTTGAACGCTCTGTTGGTGGTGGCTGGCACTTGGTTTGCCGTCGGCAGCTTGGCAAGACCATTCTCGAAAATCAGGTTCGCATAGCCAAGATTCTCCAGATGGAGATGGACACCAACTGTCACGATTTGGGTCGCGTGGTGTATTCCACCACTGGCAGTCCTGACGATCTGGTTTATCTGGATGATGCCATTTTCGAAAGCACGCTCAGCGTTGAGGAGAGTGAGCGAGAGTATCAGTTATTAAAGGAACGCGCGCGTAAGGGACTTGAAGAGGTAGGCAAGGGCGCAAAGAGTGATAACAAGCACTACCGCCCTTGGGAAGATGAGGCTAAGGCTGTGAAAAGTGAAGTCGTGGAAAGTGAGGAAAGCCCGACCACCTTCCCCGATAACTATCACGGCCATCCCTTCTCAGAGATTATCAGCAAGTATTGGGAGCTGAACAATCACGGCTATGAGCCTACCATCGGCGATCGAGACACCAAGACCTACCAGCTGGCACGTGACCTTCAGCACATCTGCGGGCGCAACTTCAACTGGCTGGATCAGGTGATTCCCTGCTACGACGGATTCCCTGTGGAAGAGAAGCGTGCCAAGATCCGCAGTGCCTTGCAGAGTGCTTACGAAGGCATGCCCAAGTCGATGCAAGATGTGCTGGATGCTTTGGAGAAGCCTGCTGAGGAGCCTGTAGAACCAACGTTAGAATCCACTGGTTTCTACTTCAATGCTGCCACTCCACCAGCATTCCCAAGCGACCGCAAGCTGCCTCAGCTGATCCGATTGCTCACCTCGCGCACCCCTGGCATCTATAAGGCCGCTGTGGCTGATGCAGTATTCCCCTCATTGGGTACTCATCTTTATGACACCTGGTTCAAATACACCGATAATGTCAAGCATGAGGCCACGCTGATGAATTGTCTGGTAGCAGAATCGGGAACGGGTAAGGGTTGCATAGATGAGCCTATCAACCACATCATGGCTGATATCCGCGAACGAGATGCCGTGAATGAGAGGCGCGAGGATGAGTACAAGCAGGAGTGTAACTCGAAGGGTGCCAATAAGGACAAGCCCAACCGCCCTGAAGGGCTGATCATTCAGGAGATTCACGGTGACATGACCAATGCGGCACTCGTGACCCGACTGGATGAGGCTGAAGGACATTTCCTGTATGTGAAGGTGAACGAGATTCAGATGTTCGATGCCTTGAAGGGTAATGGCAAGGCTGGCCACCAGTACATGCTGATGTGCCTGTCGTTCGATCCTGGCAACCGTTACGGTCAGACACGTGTTGGTACTCAGTCGGTATCCAAGACCGTTTGCGTGCGCCTGAACTGGAATGCATCAACCACGCCCCATAAGGCAAGGCAGTATTTCAAGTCGGTGGTAGAGGATGGTCCAGTGCAGCGCATCAACTTCATCACCATCCCTGAGCGTGAGATTGGTGCAGAGCAGTTGGCTTTTGGCGATTATGATGCCAGCTTCGATGAAGCGCTGAAGCCGTATATAGCCAACCTCTGTGCCTCGCGAGGTACGATCGGCTGTCCTGAGGCTATCAAGCTGATCAAGAAGCTCACCAAGGAGTGTAAGGATATAGCTGTGCTGTCGCAGAGTAAGGTGTTTGATCAGTTATCGCATCGTGCGCTGGTGATAGCCTATCTGAAGGCCTGTGTGCTCTATGTGGCCAACGGCTGTAAGTGGGAGAAGAATATCGAGACCTTTGTGAGCTGGTCGCTGCGTAACGATCTCTGGTGCAAGATTCACTTCTTCGGCTATATGCTGGAACAGGGTTCTGATAAATTTGCCAATCCTTCTCGTGGGCCCAAGAACCAACTGTTTATGCTTCCCAATGTCTATACCCTCAACGATTTGAGGAACGTTCGTCTGAAGTGCGGTATGAAAGAAGAGGGAGCCGATGTCCAGAACCGCCAATGGCTGTCTCGCGGGTTTGTGACAGTTGTGACAGATAAAAAGGACACCTACAAGAAGCTCAAGTATCTCTCTGCCTGATTCCCCCAATCATGACAAAGCCCCAATCTATGGGGCTGTGAACATATCGATCTTGGTGAACTTCTCGAATATGAAGTCGGCCTTGTCTGCCGGGATCCCAGGGCCTGTATCCTCGATGGTGAATCGCATATGGGCGTCATCGGCATCGATACGCATGGTGACGCTGCCCTCTGTCGTGAAATGGAGGGCATTGAAGAGCAGCTCTGTGAGGACGATGTGCAGATAGTGGGCGTTGGTCTTAATGGTAAACGTATCAGGCAGATGGCTCTCCATGTGCATCTCAGCGGTATGGGTGATGAGGTCGCTTGCATTCTCATAGGCCTCATGGGCCAACTCGTTGCAGCAGACGGTATCGTTGGTGCTGATAGACTGGTGGCTTTCGATGAGTGATGCAATGAGCAGCTTGCTTACCATATAGTCGAGGGCGTTAGTCTGTACGTACATCGTCTTGGCAATCTGCTTTTTCTCGTCATCAGGGATCGACTCACAATCATCGCGCAGCACTTGTGAGAAGCCGTGAACGATATTCAGGGGCGTTCGTATCTGGTGCGACATGTCCTGCATGAACTGTGTCTTCTGTTCACTGGCCTGACGTGCCAGCAGGGTGGCCTGTTCCAGTTCCTTCGTACGTTGCTCTGTCTCGGATTTCGTCTGCTCGGCATCGTGGATGTGTTTACTG
>ONAE01000158.1 GCA_900315695.1 uncultured Prevotella sp.
ACAGAAAGGCGACGGATGCTTCATCCTTTCAGGACATCTTTATACTGAAACGGGGCAGATGACGGGTCGTCGCTTTTATGCAAAGTTTGTTCAGCATCGTAAACTCTGGTTTGTGCAGACACTTGCCTATCCAGAAGAATGTGAAAGAGCAGTCAAACTGTTAAAAGAAGAGATTGACAAGTGGAAAGTTTGGTGAAATGTTAAACTGTTATAATCAAAGTTTGGTTTTGATGCGTTGATGTGTCTAATAGATGTATTGCAGGAATAAATGGAAAGAAGTGCATTTGAACAGATGGCCCGCACGTGGCGAGAGAAGGCGCTCAAGGTAAGCCGACACTACGGAGCGGGCATAGACGAAGCAGAGGACATCGCACAAGATGTGATGCTCCGCCTGTGGCAAATGCACGATGAACTGGAACAATATCGCTCTGTGGAAGCCCTCGTCTCGCTGATGGCAAGACACCAGCTCAGGAACCACCAGCGGCGAAAACCCTCAGAAGCGTTGGACGAAGCCATGATTGTTAGTCTGACCACCAGTCCACAAGAAGTGTTAGAGATGAAGGAAGACGACAAATGGCTCTCTGAAAAGCTCCAACAGCTACCCACCACACAGCGCACCTTATTATATATGCGACAGGTGGAACGACGAAGTCACGAAGAGATAGCCACCCTACTGGGTATCGAGACCACATCAGTCAGCACACTATTGGCAAGGGCACGACGAACATTATTAGAAGAAATAAAACGGAGGAATCAGATATGATACGTTACACAAAGGCATACATCAAGGATCTGCTGGACAAGTATATGGACGGCACATCGACGTTGGAGGAAGAAGATATCCTCGCCGACTACTTTCGAGGAAAAGACATACCTCAGGAGTGGGAGGACTATCGCCTGCTGTTTCAGGAGATTGAGGCGATGAAACCTCAGCCAAAGACCAGCAAGCGGTGGATAGGTTGGAGTGTGGCTGCTGCTGTCATAGCTGGTATTTTATACGTAGCTGTCCCCCGTCAACAAACCATACAGCAAACAGAATCTCTGATGGCACAGTCAGACACCATTGTGCAGTCTTCAGAACAAGTTCCTTTTGAGATAGCGCCAGACACGATGCCAAAGCAGAAAGAGGAGATTCTGCCTATTCAGACCAAGAAACGGAGTATCCGCAAACTGAAGCCTACGATGCACGACTACGATAAGGCTTATGCCCTGATGGCGCAGGCAGAACAGGAGCAGAGAGATATTGAACTACAGTTAGAACAGGCCCAGCAGGAGATCATCGAGGCCCATTTGGCTGCTTACGGCTTTATTCCTGTGAAACAAGAAGATGGTACCATAGTATATATTAACGAACAAATAAATGACATTGCATATGAAGAGTAAAAACTTAATCCTATCGGCCATTTTGATGGCAGTGTCTTCAACAGTGATGGCACAAGAGAATATTCAGAAGGCTTTCGATGCCCTCAGGCAAAGTAAGGGACAAGAGGAGACTTATACGAATCATTTCTTGGAAAGAGACCCAGACACAGGGTTGATGGAAGGAATGAGCGATGAATATGAGTTTAAGATTACCGACAAGGCAAATAAGCATCTGATTACTGCTATTAGCAAGGCATTTACTAAGGATGAGCAAGCAGCCTATAGTGTCAGTACGGGTTCTCACGGTGGTGCCGAGAACTATATATCACTCGCTGTTGGAAATGGCAACAAAGGTGTTGGTATAGGAGGGATGAAGGATTCGAAGTGGATTTACGCCTGTTTCCTGGATCCTGAGGATACACTCAGAACGCATCGATATGCTTACGCAATGGAGTGGGTGGAGAAAAAGGACGGCTCTATCACGGGGCGCATCATCAAGACTTATGCTACTACGCAGAAGTTCAGACAGAAAAAGACGAGTACCAGTCTTATGATCAACGGTCAGAGGATAGATTTTTCAGGTGCTTTTGGAACGCTGCATAGTTCGGTGGGTGGCAACGAATCGGAGGCATGGATTAATAAATTCAATAATCTGCGGACACTCTTCCAGAAGAAACCGGAGGGTCCTGCTGCCAATACTTGGGCTACACAGATCTATAAGCTCTGCAAAGACAAAGATGCTCAGTCGCTTGATGATGCTGAGAAGAAACTGGTTGAAGCAGAGATCAAAAAACTGAAAGCCAATACCTCAGACGAATTCATACAACAACTCTTTGACTTGAGCATCGAACAACTCAAGAAATAAACCGATGAAACATATTGGAATCATGTTACTCTCGCTGCTTCTGGCAGCGGGAGTAGGGGAAACTGCGGCCCAAACGCAGGCAGATTCAACCCACGTAAGCACAGACTCTATCACTTGGAACAAGGAGTTGGAAGGTGTAGAGATTAAGGCCCAGCGCCAGCTTATCAAGCAGGAGATAGACCGTATCGGCTATGATGTGCAGGCTGATGAGGAATCGAAGACTCAGACAGTGATGGATATGCTGCGCAAGGTGCCGATGGTGACGGTTGATGGACAGGATAACATCCTCGTGAAGGGCAATAGCAGTTTCAAGATCTATAAGAACGGACATCTTGATCCCAGTCTGTCGAAGAATGCCAAAGAGGTACATCCTGAATATCGTGATGGTGAACGGCAGTAAGATGAGTGGTATCACAGGAGTCGTTTCTGCCGCTTATACCTCACTCAATCACCCCAACCTCTATGCCTCGTTGACAGGACAGTTAGGTAAGTTGTTGATGTCTGTCGATTATGGCTATGGGGGAATGTCAAGTAGAGAGACGGAGAACAGCACACATACGGAACGGAGCTTTCTCGATACAGGCAATAAGATGCTGTTACACTCTGATGGTAAAAACCCTGGGGGCATCCACTATACCAACCTCAATGCCAGTTACGACATCGACTCTCTCAATCTGGTCTCTGCATCATTTGGGGGATATTTCTATAAGCTGAACGTACAAGGTGACAGCAAGACTTCTTTATATAGTGCTTCTGATCAGCCCATCTATGGCTTCAACAATCATTACTGGATGCCAGGCTATAGTCATTCTTCATGGAACGGAAGGCTCGATTATGAGCATAAGACGCGTCGGAAGGGCGAGCGGTTCACTCTCTCTTACATGCTCGCCCTCACGCGTCAACACTCTGATCAGGAGAACACCTACTCTGAACTGATGAACGCTCCTTTCTCATATACAGGTAGTCTGCAGACAGAGCGTGAACGCTTTACAGAACATACGTTTCAAGCTGATTGGCTTCGTCCTCTGGGAAAAGGTCATCAATTAGAGATTGGCACTAAATATATCGATCGCAACAACAACAGTCACAATACGCAGGAGTTCTTTGGTGATGATTTGCTGATCAATGATGAGTTTCAGCATACAACCCGTGTGCTGGCAGGATATGCCGATTATATTTACAACAGGGAGAAATGGTCTGCACGCGCTGGACTACGCTATGAATACAGTTTTATGAAAGGCAGCTATCCTGATGGCAAAAAGGAATCCTTTAATAAGCACCTGAACGACTGGGTACCACAAGCCTCATTGAAATACCAATTGACTGATGCCCAGTCGCTGAAACTGAACTATACCACCAGCATCAATCGTCCGGGTATCTCTTATCTGAACCCTGCTGTAGTGATATCTCCAACAATCATATATCAAGGTAATCCGCAATTGGTTAGTTCACGCACCCAGCGCATCAGTCTGGTCTATTCATATATCCTCCCCAGTCTCACTCTTCAGGTGGCTCCTGGTTATCATCACACCTCTGATGGTATTTCTGATATACAGACGGCCAA
>ONAE01000118.1 GCA_900315695.1 uncultured Prevotella sp.
CTGCTGGAACGGTTCGTTCTGCTGCATGATACGGGCATTCTCCTCGTCCTCAAACCAGTAGCGATGACCCTGCTGCAGCTCGGTATAGAGCTGGGCATAGAGCTGATCGTAGTTGATAAGACCAGTATTGTCAATCTCGTCGGCATAAACGCAGATGAAACGTCGTGAGCCCGTAGGATCCACGAGCGGACGGCGGTTGTTGGTGGTAGCAATAAACGAGGCAAACCTCTGGCGCTCTTCCATCACCTTACCGTATGGCGGACGGAACTTGATGTCGTGTTTTGAGATGAGGTACTTCAAAATTGGCTGCTGATTTTTCGACATGGCGTCAAACTCATCGATATTGATGAGCGCATAGCCCGACATGGCAAGGAAGATGTCATTGTCGTTCTTCATCGACAGTCGGTCGTTGAAATACACCTGCAGATATTCTGGCAGCAGACGACGGCAGAAGGTGGTCTTACCAGAGCCCTGCGGACCGATAAGCAGGGGTACGATGGCATTACCATGCTGGCGGTCCTTGCCCATCCACTGCGCCACCATCGAGAGCATCCAGGTATGGAAGTCGTTTTCCCAGTGCTTGTTGTCCGTCTTTACCCGTCGGGCCAGTTCGCCCACATAGTCGTGTTTGCCGTTCCATTTTGGCAGGTGACGCAGATAATCCTCCATCGGATAATATTTGGGGATGAGATTCGAGTCGATATAGCGGTTCAGATCCTTATCCCACGATTCCACACCAGCCTTCAGCGCTTTGATAGCCATGGTGTTGCGAGCAGCCTGGTCTAGTGGCAGGAAACCGTAACCTACAGCGTTCATACGATATTCGGGTGTGCCAGTCATCACGTTGAGGCGCAAAGTATAGTGTTCCTTCATGTAGGCCTCAGTTTTAAAGGCGAGTAGGGCAGAAGGTTGAAGGCGGACTCGATGGCATTGGTGTCAAGGCTTTCGGAAAACATGGGGATAAATGATGCGACACGGGCGCACCATGCCTGAGGCAATCCTATCTGACGACACCCGTCAGCCAACTGTTCGAGTACGATGATGGCGAACTCCTCGTCGTTACGTAGGTCGCTATTTTTCTCGATAACAGCGTCTAGACAATCGTGGAATCGTCGCATACGGCTGTTGCGCAGACTCAATCCAGGAATCTCTTCGGGATAGTTGTAGTCGCTGATATCCTCCTGCATAGGCCGGAACTCGGGTGAGTCTTCTGGCTGTGAAGATACAACGATGGCAATGGCTACAGGGTTATAGAATGGCTGTGGATCGTAGCTTGCCTTGCAGCAGGTTTCGAAAGTTGGCTCGTGCTCAGCCAGTGGCGTACCCAACTGTGACGAATAGATGTAATGCAGCTTGCGGAAAGCGTTGAGCAAGGCTGTCTCCGACAGATGGCCATCCGACACCGTGTATGGACATACGATGTGGAGCGAATGACCGTCGTGCCCCATAAAGCAGAGTAGGGTATAGGGCTGTAGGATGGCCAGTCGTTTATATTCCTCAACGGTGCTCAGGTCGCGCAGGTTCTCCAGCGAGAGCAATATCAGGCAGTTGTGGCTTTTCGCTTTCAACTCACCATTTAGTTTCACCCATTCTGCCGCAAAACATACCTCCTTGTTAAAGTCGCGTACATACTGCTGACGATAGGTGCCATCACTCAACTGCGCAACGAACGCTTCAAGTTCCTCACGCGTGTACCTCTTTTCATTTCTTTCAGAGTTGATAATTGTTATTTTCATATTTTAGTTGGTTAATGATTGGCAAGCACAGTGCAAGCCGAGTGCAAAGATACTAATTTTTAAGGCCAAATGCAAGCTTTTTACAGAAAATCTTGCATTTAGCCTCAAAAAGTGATAGATAAATAAAAAGTATCACTCGTATTATCTTATTGAATATAAGATATTTATGCTAAAAAGTGATACTTTTGTAAAATTTAAATTGTAACTTTGCCATAAGTTTGAAACTATGTCCAAAGATACAAATAATCTGGGACATGACAAAGCCCTGGCTTGGGAAAGTCGGGGCTTTGTTTCATAAAAAAACTAAAAAAGGTCATGTCTGTTACTTTTGACACGACCTCATGTTAATATTTTTTTGATAACTCGAAAGGCATATGCCTTGTTCCGTTCCTTGGGCATAACTTATGTAAACTCAATGATGGCACTTACCTCACTCCCGATAGACAGGGAAACAATCATACCATCTGCTATTTTATAAATAGTAGGAGTCAGACAATCGCCAAGCTTGGCTGCAACTCGATATTCTACACGAAGACCGCTTACCACGAAATTCTCTGGCAGCAGTTCCATCGCTATACGGACATAGTTGGCATTATTCAGATGCTTGTTGTAATCGATGTCGGCACGTAGTACACGGATGGGGGCAAGAACAGCCCCATTAGTTTTGGGCAGAATGATGCGACGATCTTTGTAGTTCATCTCCAACTGTGGCTCCAGCGTCATCGAGGCAATCGTGGCATCATCCACACGCTTCAGTTTGCCAGCCGACTTGTCAACAAATGCTCCCATGCTCCATGTCTTGTAGCAGGGATAGCCTTGTGCATCGTAGATGAAGGTGTTTCGGAATCCAAACATGGGTTTCATGCCATAGACGGAGGTCGTCACCGTCAGTTCCTCTTTGTATTTTGGCACTCGGACGATTTCAACCTGACGTGTTGCCAACAGTTGAGCCATGTTCTGCTCCATGAAATACTGCTTGACGCCAGGTTCTGAGTCAATCCACATCTCTGAGCAGTCCTGCATCATTTGGAGGGCTGAATATAATTTTAGTCGTCCTTCGCTGTCACAGGTGCTTGTAGTTACTCTATAATTCCGACTATACATATTTCAGTTCACAAATTTTGGGGCAAAAATACTTAATTTGCCACAAATTTGCTATTTTTGCAGCAATTATTAAAATAGTTTAGGATATTTATAAGGAGATGCAGTGCATGTCGCTCCAGTGGATTCGCGAACAGTCAATGGATGCTGATTAATATAGCAAAAAATATTCTTCTCATATTACTTCAAATTCTTGGTGAAAAACTCTGCCAGCTTATCCCACGGAATCATGTTCTTTGGCTGACCCTGACCTGCCTTTTCCTCGTAACCGCCATCATAGAGGTCGCAGTGAGAGGCATCTGGTATGATCAGCAACTGTTTGTTCTCTGGGTTGGGGTTTGGCTCACCAACAAATTTATAACCCTCGGCCTTGCCATCTACCATATAGTGGTAGGCAGCCTCGCCAAAGTAGCGTGAGTGGGCATCGGCACCATGCATGATGAGAACGGCAGAGCGGATCTCGTTGATGTAGTAGAGGAAACGGCTGTTGGCGTATGCCTGAGTACCGATGACGCGCCAACCGTCGTTAGAGTTGCCAGAACGCTTGTGATAACCGCGTGGGGTCTTATAGTAGTCGAAATAATCGTGCACAAAACGGGGTGCCTGTGGGGGCACGGTGTCCAACACGCCACCAGCCATCGCGTTGGGGTCAGCGAGACGTTGTTTTGAGAGATTCTCACGGTTCCTGTGACGCCACTGCTCATTGTCGAAAGCATCGTTGTAGTCATTGCCGCTCACACGCGTCATGTCGTACATCGTTGAGGCTACCGTAGCCTTGATACGTGTATCAGCAGCGGCAGCATTCAAGGCGATGCCTCCCCATCCGCAGATGCCGATGATACCGATCTTTTCTGCATCCACATTGTCCTGCTTCGACAGATAATCGACAGCAGCCATGAAGTCCTCGGTGTTAATGTCTGGAGACGCTGTGCGTCGCGGTTCACCGCTGCTCTCACCCGTATAGGAAGGGTCGAATGCCAGCGCCACGAAACCACGTTCTGCCATCTTCATCGCATAGAGTCCGCTCGACTGCTCCTTGACGGCTCCGAAAGGACCACTGACAGCGATAGCGGCCAACTTACCTTCGGCATCCTTTGGCGTATAGAGATCTGCAGCCAGTGTCAGGCCATACTGTGTTTCAAACGTCACCTTACGGTGGTTCACTTTCTCGCTCAATGGGAACACCTTGTCCCATTCTTGTGTCAATGTTAAAGTTGTATTCATACTTTCGTTGTTTTGATTGTTGTTACTTTTTTGTGTGCAGGCTGTGAGCATTCCACCTACCAACGCTACGGCTATTAATATTTTCTTCATAATATGATCTTTTTGCCATTCTTGATATAGATACCCTTAGAGGGGGTGCTTACCCTCACACCATTCAGTGAGTAATAAGCTTCATCTTCTTTCTGGATGTTATTAATGTTTTTGATGGCTGTTGTGCCAGATGTCAGAGACAGCGTCACGCTAATGTTGCTTTCGCCGGCCTTTAAGAATGTGCGCAGCTGGCTTTCCGACAATCCTTCGATTTTGCCTAAACGTGTATAGCTCCAAGAGTTGTTAGCATAGAATATACAGATGTTGCTACCGTTATAGAGCACGATGTCTCCAGGCTGCGTATTCATCTGCTCGTCTTTCGTTGTCAGCGATCTGCCCAAAGGGCCCCATATCTCGAAATTGTTGTCGTTGAGTGTGACTGTGATGGGTGCACTCTGTAGTGCAGCAACCAACTCGCGGGTGGCATCATTATCGACCAGTGTCGCGCTCTGCGTCTGTCCACCGATAGTGATATACATTTTATCCATAGTAGTATTCTCTTTATCGAAATTCAGTGTCTTGAGCCAGTCTTCAATCAGCGAGGCACGATTGCTGTGGTTGCTGGCGTTAATCCACAAGGCATCGCCCATCCACGTGACATGAGGCGACAGTCGCTCGGCGTCACTTACCACACCACTAATGCCACTCGAATGGCTCGACACAATCAGTCCGACGTGTTTCCCCGCCATCTTTGAAGCATTCTGGAACAGGTAGGCCTGCGTGATAGCAGCCATCTGACTCCACCAAAGTGGGGTGACAATGATGATGTTCTGGTAGTCGGCCGGTGATGTCGTTACAGGGTCGATGGCAGGGTAACTGCCAGCATCGTTTGGATTAGCCTTGATGGCATTCAGCAACTGTGTGCCAAGGGCATAGTTGTTAGCTTCGTATTTGAGTCCCTTTTCAGCAGGAAGAATCTCCAACACGTCGGCCTCAATCTGAGTGGTCAGCGTGTTTACTATCTCGCGGCAGTTTCCAGTGTAACTGTAATATACTACAAGTGTCTTAGCCAAAGCGTCAGTGCTGAGCATGGAGAACAAAGCACATATAGTGGTAATTATTTTTAGTTTCATATCTGTATGTTTATTGCTTTTTACTTGCTTTCACCCAAACGGGTTCTTCACTCATGATGGGCTTGTTGACAGCCATAACACCAGAAAGGTTGTGAGGCACGTATGGCTCCTCCATCTATGATTTATTTTTCTGACTCCACACTACGGATGCAGTTCAGTGCATTAAGTGTACGGGGATAGCCGATGAAAGGAAGATTGGAGGAGATGACGGCAATGAGCATGTCCTTGTCGTTGCCTACGTGGTAGTTGCCTGCAATATGTCCCTTTCGAGTATAATAGTCGCCAAAGCAGTTGTCGGCCAGCCATTTGTTGATGTGCTGGCTATCCTCCGGGCCCGACTTCCAAAAGTCACGCATCCCGTCGCCGAAACAGCCTACTTGCGCCTGAGTGCCAGCCTCACGACGGGTTTCCATCGAGGTGGTCTGCTGCGAAGCCAAAGGCAGGATGATGCCACGAGTGGATAAAATCTCATTGGTAGCAGTCAGGAACGGACGGATGCGCCCCATGCCCAAGTAGGCCGTAGCCTGATATACGATTTCCTTCACTTCAACAGGCGACACACCGTTGTCTAATGCTTTAGGCAGCAGTTCACAGTATTCGTCAATGCCCTGACAGCCTAAGAGTGTAGCTATATAGCAGATATAGCGCGTGCGGTCGTCAAGCTGCGTTTTCACCTGCTCCACCACCTCACCGTATGCAAAGGCTTCAAAGCGCCCGATGTACTCGGCATCGGTCACGCTGAGCAACGCACCGCTGGCAGGGAGTTTGTCGTACTCCGCATCCGTGACAGGCTCCAGCCATTCATTAGAAGCCCCTTCTTCCACCTTCGTCATATACGTCAGATGTTGCATCCACGAGTCTTTGGCTGCCCCGTGCCAGTGTTTTGCTTCGGCAGGGATGGCTACAACTACACCAGGGTGCAGTGCTACAGGCTCCTTACCCTCTTCTACATACCAGCCGTGACCAGCCACACAGACCAGCACCTGTACTGACTTGTGGTGGATATGCCAGTTGTTGCGGCACCGAGGTTCGAAGGTGACGTTCACGGGTCCGCCATTCTCGGCATCGAGCGGAGCCAGATAACTGTTACCGATGAAATACTTTGCGTAAGCAGTGTTCAGTTCGCCTTTTGGCCATACGTTAAAATTCACATTATCTTTCATCTTCTCTTGTGCATTTATGTTCGCTACTGCCAATAGCAGTGCGATGAAGGTTGTGATAATCCTCATATATTATCTTTGTTTTCTGAATATCAGTTTCATTGTCTCGGGGTCGAGTGGTTTCATCGTGGGCAGTTTCAGGTCTTTCACCATGTGGAGCGTGCCCTGCTTGTATTTCTGGAAGTGGTCGGTCTTCAGGTGCTGCTGATAGGCTTGGCTAAGTATTCTTCCAAATACTGTGGAAACACCTCAATCTCTGCTATGCGGACAATCATGTTTGTTGCAGTTGTCTCTGCCGATGGCTTTTCTTCCGATTGGTCAAACAACCACTTTGCATTTTTCCACAGGATCATCTCTCGGAATGGTGCGAGATCAGGCTCTTTCGAGAGATAGTCCTTCATCCTCGCCAAACTCTGCTTGAGCACCTGTGGAGCGACGTAGGGATAGTCGGAGCCGTAGAGCAGATGGTCGGGCGTGGTGATGGTGAGCAGCATGCGAATAACCTCTGGCGAGTGTGCTCCTGCAAGGTCGTAGTAGAGGGCACGGAGGTTGGCCTCATAGTCAATCTCTCCCACCATTTTGTTGGCTTGCATCACGGGCGTCAGCGATTTCATGCGAGGGATGGCCAACGGCAGATAGGCACCGCAATGGGGCACCACCACCTTGATGTTATTATAGCGAGCCAACAGGTTGCGACTGATCATGTTCGATACGGCACGGGTGGTCTCCGAGAGATACTCCTGCATGGCCAGCGGTGTCTGCTGCATCACCTGCTTATTTACCGGTTCAGGGCGATGCGGATGCAGAATCACCACAGCCTTTCGCTCGTTCAAGACCGAGAAGAGCGTGTCAAGTTCAGGTGCGCCAAGATACTGTCCACCAATGTTAGTAGCCAACTTGATGCCATCGGCCTTCAACGTGTCGAGGGAATAGATTGCCTCACGGATGGCGGCATTGACGTCGGGTAGGGGTAGGGCTGCACAGAACAGGAATCTGTCTGGGTGCTCCTTCTTGATACGAGCGGCATCCTCATTGGTTTGTCTCACTACCTCAGCAGATGAAGGCTGTGGCGCTGCCAGTGTCAATACTGATGTCTGCACACCAGCCTCGTCCATCCACTTGAGATGATTCTTCACATTGTACTTCGGCAAGGGGAATCCCTCGTCCAGCAGTCTGCCCTCATTTTCAAGTGAATACACAAACTCAGGAGTGATGATGTGACTGTGCACATCAATCACGCCCTGAGCGAAACCGTTTGCTGCCATCATAAGACTCAGCAATAATACTTTAGCTTTCACTTTTAAAGACTATCTTTTAACACCTGTACTACTTCGTCGCGATTCAGGATGTAATATCCACCCTGACAGATAGGACAGGCATCAGCCATTCCCTCGATCTGTTCGGGCTTGGCACCGCAGTCGGTGATATTCATCGCCAGTCCCAGTTCGCGCATCCACTGTTCCATAGCCTCCAGACCTTCCATTGCCACCTGCTTGTCTGTCTTGGCCTTTGCAGAAACATTCCATACGTTCATAGCCAGACGCTTAAACTTCTGTACGGCATCGTTCGACTTGTTGATGATCAGACGGTAGTAGGCACCGCTGACGGCAGCGAGGGTGTGGCCATGTGTGGCATCGGTAAAGGCTGCTACAGCCTGTCCCAGCATGTGAACCATCCAATCGGTAGCCTTAGCACGGTCAATCAGGGTGTTCAGTGCCCATGTGGCTGTCCACATGATGTTCGAGCGGGCCTCGTAGTCCTCGGGATTGAGAATAGCCTTTCCTGAGCTGACGATGAGTGAGCGCATCAGACCTTCGGCGATATAGTCGCTGGTGTTGTCGTCGGTACCAGAGAGATACTGCTCCAAAATATGACTCATGATATCATAGATACCAGCCACCATCTGATACTTTGGAACAGTAAAGGTGAAACGAGGGTTGAGGATGGAGAAATCGGGGTTGCGGAAGTTATAAAACAACTTACGGTTCTCCGAGTGACTGGAGATTACTGAACAGCTGTCCATCTCAGAACCAGTGCCAGCCATCGTGAGCACACAGCCTACGGGAATCCAGCGACAGGTCATCGGCTGCCAGTTCTTGAAGTAATACTCCCAGGGGTCACCATCGTACCAAGCACTTCCGGCTACGGCCTTGCAATAGTCAACGGTAGAGCCGCCACCCACGCCGAGGATGAAATCGACATTCTCCTTGCGAGCTGTATGAGCACCCTCCAATACCTTTTCTATAGTAGGATTGGGCATCACACCAGCAATCTCGATGACCTCGCAGCCAGCCTTTTTCAGTTCTGCCATCACCTGGTCGTAGATGCCGTTGCGCTTGATGCTGCCACCACCATAGCAGAGCATCACCTTCTTGCCATAGTTTTTCAGTTCTTCACTCAGTTTGCTTAAAGAATCCTCACCGAAGTGCAACTTCGTGGGATTGTGGAATGTGAAATTGCCTAACATGTTTTTATCGTTTTAAAGTTTTTAATCTCATTTCGACTGCAAAATTACGCATATTCTATTATATAGGTATTACACAAATTGGCTGTTTATATACCAATTTCGCAGAAAGTGCTTAAAAAACGTAAAATACATACCATTATTAGATTATTTTGCGTATCTTTGCCACCGATATGAGGAATATTTTGAAGGTTGAAACCCCCAACGACTATGCTCGTTTTGTGGATGCACCAGTGCTGCACCCGCTGGTCAGCATTATCCATTACGACGAGCTGGCGCCCTTCCGTCATAGCCTGAACAACTATGGCGTGTATGGCCTGTTCATCCAGCGGCAGTTTCCCTTCAATCTCTCTTATGGCATGCGGAAATTGCAGGTGAGCGATGGCTCCATTATCGCCGTGGAACCAGGACAGATTGGCGGATTGGAAGACAATGGTGAGCGCATCTCATTGTGTGGCTGGGTGCTGCTGTGGTCTCCTGAACTGTTGCATGGCACCGAATTGGAGAGTCAGATCGACCGCTATCAGTTCTTCTCGTATTTCTTCGATGGTTCATTGCGCATGGAGCCTGACGAATGGCTCTGCATCACGCAGTTGGTAGCTCAGATGCGACAAGAACTGCAGACACATGAGGATTCACCATCTTTAAGAAATGTGCTGCTGGCTTATCTGCACCTGATACTGGAATACTGCAACCGCATCTACC
>ONAE01000116.1 GCA_900315695.1 uncultured Prevotella sp.
TATTCTCATACATTTCAACCACCAATGCATATTTCACACCCGTTTTCAGATCATAGAATTCAAAAGGCACCTCCGCCGTTTCGCCTACAGGAATATCAGCTGGTCTCACAACACGAGTTACACTATTATATTTACCTGTGGAAGGATTTTCTTTTAACAGCCATATACGAACGGGATCCTGATAAGCCTCGCTACTATTGTTCTTGATCTTCGCTACACCTTCCAGGGCCGTTCCTGCCACCTTGTTCTCAGAATCAGCGTCCTTTACATCAAGCGCAACATCAACGACAAGATCATAAGGAACTCTGGCAGCTACGTTCACCTCAAAGGTTTCAACGAGTGATTCAGTATAGTCTGTAGCAGAACCTGAGATATAGAATGTAAAATCACCACTACGCTGTGGGGTATAATGTATTTCAACATCGCCTGTCTCACCTGGGTCAAGATTAGAACCTATACCAGCCAGCAGAACTGTATTCATTGGATCTTCATTTCCCCAAAGATATATTGGTGAGTTACTCTCCTTATTCAGATCGGTAAGGTTCAGTTTGAAAGTAATGGGGCGACGTTCGCAAGGATTAGAGCTGATTTCCTTTGAATTAGCCGTAAACTTTGCTACACCGTCATTATCAATTCCACGAACTACCAATGTCAGCGACAGATCGTTTACAACTGCTTCAACATAGCAAGAAGTTGCAAGCTGACAGAAGACCCAGTCTTCCTTACCGGATTCTCGACAAACGGCACGAAGCTGATAAGTGCCATTAGACAGTCCTTTACCTATTTTACTTTCTAAATCAATTAAGTATCCCTTGCCTTTTGGAAAATCTGTAGAAGACTTACTATCCAATAAGGATAATAATTCATTACCTTTGCAAAGTAGCAAACCTACGTCAAATTTCCCATCTTCAGATCCTGTGATAAAATTTCCAATTCCGATGTTGGTTTTAAATGAAGGGAAATCCTCAGAGGACGAAGAGCGACTGAGCGTCGTCTGACCATCAACCAGTGAGAAAGAAGACGCTCGAAGACGACGAGTAGTTACAGCTTTTTCTGTGGGTTTAACGGGTTTAATTCCAACAATAGCTGATGCTTTAATAGTATAACCTTCAGAACCGGAAGTACCTCCTGCACCTTGGTTATCAGGATCTAGCAATGACAACAGGAAGAAACCATCACTCAGGCCTCCCCAGCCCCAATTAACATGGTAGAGGCCTTTGCCATCGTAACCGTCAACAACAAAGCCATGACCAGCCTCAACGCCTTGCAAATAGCCTTTGGAATCATCGATATCTACTGCTGTTCCACTATAATAGACTGGCATCTTATTCTCCAGATTGCTATAAATAAGTTCATCCCATTCCTGAGCCGTAAAATATGCACGAGACACTAATTCGGTCGATATAGAATAACCGAAAGTATTACGGAATGCCTCAGAAATGCCATCTACAATAGCAGAAGAAACAATTGCACTATACTCCATATAGACAGATGCACCTGCATCTTTCATCACTTTCGCAACTTCGTTTGCAGCTTCAGATTCATCACCAGAGTCATAGTCGTCTTTCATCAGACTCCAGTTATAGGCAGAAGGGTACTCATGATATTTCATGATCTGAGCCATCGCTGTAGCCACACAACCAGTAACAGAGGGCGCATCATTTTTTTCATCGTAAGGGCATAACAGGTTATACGGGGAATGCTGATTCCACTTCGTTGTCAGCAAAGGTTTGATAGCATCATGTATAGCCACTTCCCCACGAGTGGTGGAATAATTACGAACTGAGGCTTGAAACCAACCCAGCATAGCCTTAAGACCATCAGGTGCTTTTTTCATATCATACGCACCATGATCACTATAACCAAGTACGGCTGGTGTACGGTCGTCAGCACTAATGATCACGAACGATTCGTCAGAATTAAACACATAAATGGCAGCATCATTGCCATCAGCTACTCCTGTTACGGCACGAGTCAATTCTTGGTTGGCAGAACGTGTGCCGTGAGGATTCATGTTGCTCAGAAAATCACTTGCTAACTGACGGGCCTTCTGCTCGTCAACAGGTGCTGCCACTGCCAGAATGATACTGAACAGAGACACAAACATTGTGAGTAAAGATTTCTTCATAATCGTAACATTTTATGGTTTTTATAGTGCAAATATAGGAAATAATATCGAAACAGCCAAGAAAAAATGAATTTATAGCAAATAAATGTGTTGTTTTTCCGTTATTATATCAGAATGAGACGCTATTTGAAACAATTCTTAACCATATTGGTGCTTTTGATGGGCACCTTGAAAGTCTATGCCGACGACTTCACCCTGAGGGGAAAAGTGGTCGATGAAGAGGAGCATGCCTTAGAGCTGGTGACGGTGTCGTGCCCAGCCCAGGGAAAGGTGACGATGACTAACCTGAAAGGTGAGTTCACACTACATCTGCAGTCGGCCGATTCCATCGAGGTGAGGTTCTCGATGATTGGTTATGCCCCGCGGAAACGCGTGTTCAGGAGTCCGAAGAAACAGCTGAGGGTTCAGATCGTGATGCACCCGATGAAGGCATTGCAGGAGGTGACGGTGACGCAGCAGCGCAGACAGACTGGTCAGACACAACAACTGGACGTCAAAGATATGAAACAGACGCCCTCTACTACAGGTAATGCCGTAGAGGAACTGATCCAGCAACAGGCTGGCGTGAGCACCCACAACGAGTTGTCGAGTCAGTATAACGTCAGAGGCGGCTCCTTCGACGAAAACCTGGTTTATATCAATCAGGTGGAGGTCTATCGCCCCATGCTGATCAGTAGCGGACAACAGGAAGGACTCTCCATCATCAATCCGGACATGGTGGAGAAAATCGGTTTCTCGACTGGCGGATTCGAAGCGAAATATGGCGACAAAATGTCATCAGCACTCGACATCACCTATCGGCACGTTGAAGGATTCGAGGCCAACCTCTCAGCCTCCTTGTTAGGTGCCAGCGGTTATCTCGGTGTCGGCAACAAGCGGTTCTCCATGCTGCACGGACTCAGATACAAGACCAACAAGTATTTGTTGGGGTCCTTAGAAACAACAGGAGAGTATCGACCAAAATTTCTTGATTATCAGACATATATCAGCTACAAACCCAACAAGAGATGGACGGTAGATTTCATCGGTAATATCTCAGACAACCACTATGATTTCAACCCCGAAGACCGCGAGACAAGTTTCGGCACATTGGCAGATGTCAAGTCGTTTAAGGTCTATTTCGACGGCCAGGAAAAGGATTTGTTCCGCACCTTCTTCGGCACCATTGGTATCGCCCGTCAGTTCAGCGATTCTACCAGCATAAAATTCATGACATCCGCCTTCCACTCGAAGGAGAAAGAGACCTATGATATCATGGGGCAGTATTGGCTCGACGACGCACAGACGCAGGACAATCTCGGTGTTGGTACCTATATGGAACATGCCCGCGATTACCTGACATCCAATGTGGTGAGTTTCAAACTCGTAGGCCGACATCAGACACGCCGTCATGACTTCGAGGCAGGACTGACCTACAAGATCGAGCACATCAAAGAAGACGCTAAGGAATACGAGATGCGCGACTCCAGCGGCTACTCTATCCCCCACTCTGCTGACCGTCTGGACCTCATCTATACGCTCGTAGCCAAGACTGATGTGAAGAGTCATCGGATTGAAGCCTTTGTTCAGGACACCTATAAATTCTCCAAAGGCAACAACTTCTTCACGCTGAACTATGGCGTCAGGCTATCCAACTGGTCGTTCAACAAAGAGACCATCGTATCGCCCCGCGCCTCCATCACCTACGTGCCAGCCTTCAACCCCAACTGCACCTTCCGCTTTGCCACAGGTCTCTATTATCAGGCACCTTTTTATAAAGAGATGCGCGACACCGTCAGTCAGACCGACGTGAAGACGGGCACAACGGGAGTGGTACTCAACGATAAGATCAAAAGTCAGCAGTCCCTCCAGTTCATTGCAGCCTTCGACTATCGTTTCCGTCTGCTCAACCGACCTTTCAAATTTACGGCAGAAGCCTATTACAAATCGATATCCAACCTGATACCCTACAACGTTCAGAACATGAAGGTCACCTATTACGGCCAGAATATGGGCTCGGGCCACGCTGCCGGTCTTGATCTGAAGCTCTACGGTGAGTTCGTACCAGGCATCGACTCGTGGCTGACGTTCTCGCTGATGAGTACACGCCAGACCATTAACGGCCAAAGTATCCCGATGCCCACAGACCAGCGATGGGCCGTGAACCTCCACTTCACCGACTACTTCCCGGGTACAGACCGCTGGAAGATGACCCTCAGACTGGCCTTTGCCGACGGACTTCCCTTTGGTGCGCCCCATCGTGGTCTTGAGGCACATCAGTTCCGTGCCCCAGCCTACAAGCGTGCCGACATCGGTATGAGTTTCCGTGCGATCAAAGATGGCAGAGGCGTGAAGAATCTCTGGTTGGGCGTCGATTGTCTGAACCTGTTTGGCATCTCTAATGTGAACAGTTACTATTGGGTGACTGATGTCACAAATCGTCAGTGGGCGGTGCCAAACTACCTCACCGGTCGCCAAATCAACGGAAAAATCACCGCAGAGTTTTAATAATTCTTAATTAAGACACACATATCTTAATTCTGAGAGTTTAATGCCTAAATCTAAAATAGATTTATTACCTTTGCACATCAAATTACAAATATTCTAATTTTTACAGATATGAAGATTTCACACATTGAGCATCTGGGCATTGCCGTTCAGAGCATTGAGGAAAGCCTGCCGTTCTTCACAGACGTGCTGGGCCTGAAATGTGGTGAGGTAAAGTTGGAGCTGCTTGAGCCGACATCACCTGAAAGCACAATTCAAAAGTGGCTCGACAAGGGCAACAAGGGCGTTCACCATGTAGCATTCTGCATTGAGGATGGTGTTGCCAACGCGTTGGCAGAAGTCAGCGAGAAGGGCGTACGTCTCATCGACCAGGCACCTCGTAAGGGCGCTGAGGGCTTGAATATCGCCTTCCTGCACCCGAAGTCAACCTGCGGTGTTCTCACAGAGCTTTGCGAGCATCCAGAGTGATTAATGTTAACATTAAACATTAAAAGATTAAACATTAAAAGATTAAATTTCAGAATATAATGTCAAAGCAATTAGAAAAAATCAAGCAACTCATCGAGAAGCGCGAACAGGCCCGTCTCGGTGGTGGTGAGAAAGCCATTCAGAAACAGCACGAACGTGGTAAATATACAGCTCGTGAGCGCATTGAGATGCTGCTCGACGAAGGTTCGTTCGAGGAGTACGATATGTTCAAGGAGCATCGTTGTCATAACTTCGGCATGGAGAAGAAGCAGTTCCTGGGCGACGGTGTCGTAGCAGGTTCTGGTACGATCGACGGCCGTCTGATCTTCATCTTCGCACAGGACTTCACCGTTCATGCAGGTTCTCTTTCTGAGACTATGAGCCAGAAGATCTGTAAGGTGATGGATATGGCCATGAAGATGGGAGCTCCCGTTATCGGAATCAACGACTCAGGTGGTGCCCGTATTCAGGAAGGTATCAACGCGCTGGCCGGTTACGCTGAGATCTTCGAGCGCAACATTCTGGCTTCAGGTGTGATTCCTCAGATCTCAGGTATCTTTGGTCCTTGCGCTGGTGGTGCCGTTTACTCTCCTGCCCTCACCGACTTCACTCTGATGATGGAGAACACCTCATATATGTTCCTCACAGGTCCGAAGGTGGTGAAGACCGTTACTGGTGAGGATATCGACCAGGAGCATCTGGGTGGAGCCTCTGTTCACGCCACCAAGTCGGGTGTGACCCACTTCACTGCTGCTACTGAGGAGGAAGGTCTGCAGATGCTGAAGACGCTGCTGAGCTACATCCCCTCTAACAATATGGAGACAGCACCTTATAAGCCCACAAGCGACCCCATCAACCGTATGGAAGACTCTCTGAACGAGATCATCCCCGAGAACCCCAACGAGGCTTACGACATGTACAAGGTCATCTCAGCTATCACAGATGATGGTGAGTTCTTCGAGGTACAGCCTAAGTTCGCCAAGAACATCATCGTAGGCTTTGCCCGCTTCAATGGTGTGAGCGTCGGTATCGTGGCCAACCAGCCTTCTTGCTATGCTGGTGTGCTTGATGTAAACGCTTCTCGTAAGGGCGCACGCTTCGTTCGTTTCTGCGACGCCTTCAATATTCCTATCGTATCTCTGGTTGACGTTCCAGGCTTCCTGCCCGGTACAGGTCAGGAGTACAACGCCGTCATCCTGCATGGTGCCCAGCTGCTCTATGCTTACGGTGAGGCTACCGTGCCCAAGATCACTGTCACCCTGCGTAAGTCATACGGTGGTTCTCACATCGTGATGGGTTCTAAGCAGCTCCACACCGACCTGAACTATGCATGGCCTTCTGCTGAGATCGCTGTGATGGGTGCTTCTGGTGCCGCTGCCGTGCTCTATGCCAAGGAGGCTAAGGCTAAGAAGGAGGCTGGTGAGGATGTGAAGGCATTCATCGCCGAGAAGGAGGACGAGTACAACGAGCTCTTCGCTAATCCTTATCAGGCAGCCAAGTATGGCTATATCGATGATGTGATCGAGCCGCGTAACACCCGTTTCCGCATCTGTCGTGGTCTGGCTCAGCTCGCTACCAAGCGCGATGCTCTGCCCGCTAAGAAACATGGTAACATTCCAATGTAATAAATCACGCGCACATGAATAACAACGAAGTATATGCTGCGATCGCTATGGCGCTCCATGAGCATCTGGGCAACAATGTCCACGATGTGGAGACCGGCATCATTACAATTAACGCGCACCCCACTCAGTGGAACGGCTATGCGCAAACATTCACACAACATCCGTAAAGCATGAAAGAATACAAATATACCATCAATGGTAACAAGTATGAGGTCGTGGTAGGCGATATCAAGGATAATATTGCCACACTGACCGTTAATGGCGAGACTTACACAGTTGAGATGGAGAAACAGCCCGAGCCGGAGAAGAAGAAGCCAGTTGTGAAGGCTCCTGCCGCCGCAGCCAGCGACGCTGCTCCTGCTGCCAACAAGGCTGCTGTCAATAAGGCCAATGCCGTAAAGGCTCCACTTCCCGGTGTGATTACCGACATCCTTGTGGCTGAAGGCGACGAGGTGAAGGCTGGTGATACTGTGGTTGTGTTGGAGGCCATGAAGATGGCCAACAACCTCGAGGCCGAAAAAGACGGTAAAGTCACAGCCATCTGCGTAAAGGTTGGTGAGAGTGTGATGGAAGACGATGCTCTGGTAGTCATCGAGTAAACATCTTTCAACATAAAGAACCTCCTACTAGGGTCACTCCCCAGTAGGAGGTTTTTCTTTTATCCCGAATGTCATCGTTTGATGATGACCCTGCGGAAGCCAATTCTTCATATCATCTAAAAAAACATCGTTGGCAAGGTGTTTTTGCGCTTCTGAGCCAGTTCGCTTTTCATGCGATCGATGGCGGTTTTGAAAAAGAAGGCAACGAGATGCTCATCAGTTCCTTCTGATCGGATAGTCTTGAGGGCCGAGATGTATTCTGCTCGGTCTTCAAGTCTGATAATCAGTATAGGATGACCAGCTCGTAGCAGGATATAGTTTGAGAGCAATCGGCCTGTTCTTCCATTTCCATCACGGAAAGGATGCAGATACTCGTAATAGCCATGCCATTTAGCTGCTACTGTCATCGGATGCTGTCCATCGTCGAGAGCTTTTTGAGTCGAAGCCATCAGATTAGGAACCCGGGCGATGAGCGTTTCATGTTCGCCAAAGATAGTATCGCCTGCGGCCATGTCCTCAGTGGTATATTCGCCTGCAATAGCATCAGGAGCGCGATAAGAAAGAGTGTTCTCCATTACCAGGCGGTTCATCTCTTTTAATAACGGCTCATCAAAGGGACGATCCAGATGGCTCACCATATAATCAAAAGCGCGGAAGTGATCGGCCATCTCTATACATTCGAGCAAAGATCGCCCAACAGGAACCATAGCCATTCCCTGTTCGCGAAGGATTCTTGTATCATCGACAGTAAACGAGTTTCCCTCGATGGCACATGAGTGAGCGGAGAACAGAATCTCGTTGTATTCCAACCACTCCTTCCTTCCCATCCTGTCGGCTATCTTCTGCTGATATTCCTTTCGGATGTCTTTGTATTCCTTGATTTCCTTCTCAAACATCGCTGCAAAGATAGTGCTAAATCTCCAATCTGCCAAAACTTATGGAGAAAAATATAATTATACGACACGAAAAAGCATCATTCCCCTACTCTGTCGCAAAAGCCTTCCGTCGTCGCAACAACTCCGACAAAAATCATGCACATTTCTTGGAAAGAGCCAAAATTCCCCTTATCTTTGCAGTGTCTTTGATTCATACGTTTATTCTATTTGCATAAATTCGTTTTAGGTTATTGGTTATTTGGTTATTTAGCATATAGGGTTCGCAGGGATTGAAGTGACCCCGAAAAGTTGGACATTAAATTAAACATTAATTATTCAACTCTCTATAGTAGTGAGCTCGGTATTGCGCCGGGCTCATTCCTTTTAA
>ONAE01000115.1 GCA_900315695.1 uncultured Prevotella sp.
CTAATCATATCATTTATAGTTTGGTCGCTACAAAGATACGATTTTTCCAGCTATTTCTTTGCTGAATGGTTTACCGTCACTTCATTTGTCTGATGAACCGAAACAATAACTATTAAAATCAGGAAATATGAAGAGATTATCATTAGCAATCATGTTTGTGTTCTGTACGTTGGCAATGGTGGCACAGGAGGCGATCCGAGTAAACTATCAAGGTGCCAAGCCCACCATCAGCGATTTTATTACAGCCTATCTTGCACCTACTTATGGTGAAGACGGAGAGTGCGACACTGAATACATGAATGGCATCAGAAACGCTTGGGAGCGCCATCGCAAGGGACTTAAGCAGGACGAAGGTGATACCTTCACACTTGATGCAAAGAACGGCTTTGCTGTCTACGAATATAAATATTCTGAAGGTGCCTGTGAGTTCATGACAAGAATCGAGATGTGCTTTTGGAATGAGGCTGACGGGAAACACAAGCTATTTGCGTACAACCATGGCTTCTACAGGGATGGGCAGTACTATCCTGGTCAGTATGACGGTTTAACCTTCATGCGCTACGACAATGCCGCAAAGACTATGAAGTATCACTCAGATGCGGGAGTACAGGCTGTTTATGAGTCAAAATCTCCTAGTATTGAGTGTTCATTTGCCCTGCCTCGTTCAGGCAAAGACATCATCGTGACATTCTGGGATGAAAATGGGAAGAAAACCCAGAAGACGCTGAAATGGAACGGTCACGGATTTGATAAGTGATCAAAATCTGTCACCGAACTATCTTTGCTTTTTGCAGATTGTCAAAGTCACTCTAGCCTTCAACCAGAATGACTAAAAGGGCAAACCAGCAGAGACAGAATATTTGCCATTACATTTAAATGTATTTAGGCAAAAGTGCATTAAGTTGCGACAGGCAGGGTGATTTGCGACAGATCGTTTTAGTGAGGCTAAAATCTGTCGCTAAATGATACAAAAACCGATTTTTCGGTTCGTTTTGCTACAACTTTACAAAAATATGCTTATATTTGTACCGAAATTCTGATATAAGCATTAAACATTAAGAGATATTTATGAAGAGACTATCATTTGCAATCATGTTGGCGTTGTGTACGATGAGCGTATGGGCGCAAGAGGGTATCAAGGTGAATTTCGAGGGCGCAACTCCCAATATCTTCGACTTTGCATGGTCGTACCTCCTCAATTACGATAGTAACAGTGAGGATTACGAGTCGACATTCGGCATCAGAGACGCACTGGAACGCTACCTTCAGAACGAGAATCAGGACGACGACGTGACACTCATCGTCGACAAAAAAGCTGGTTTTATCAGTTATGAGCATCTGCATCAAGGTCATGCGCAGCTCATAGAGATGTGCTTCTGGAATGAGGCCGACAAGAAACACAAGCTCTTCGCCTTCAGCAACTGGAGCTACTTCAATGGCAATCCCCAACTGGGGCAGTTTGACGCGCTTGCCTTTTACCGTTACGACAACGCCACGCAGACAATGGAGTATATCCTCACACCGGGCTTCGATGTGATCTACGAGTCGGGCGTCACTTATTCGCTCCCCCGCGTGGGCAAGGATATTAAGGTAAACAAGTGGGACGGGGGCATGAAAAACCAGACCACCCTGAAATGGAACGGCCACGGATTCGATGAACAACCTGCCGCCAAGTCGGGCCAAGCGGTTGGGCAGAAGTGGCGCAGCATGAAGGACTACAAGGAGGGACTGGCCCCCGTGATGAACGACGAAGAGTTCTGGGGATTTGTAGATGAGACTGGCAAACTGGTCATTCCCTGCCGATATCGCCAGGTGGGCAGCTTCTCCGAGGGATTGGCATACGTGTCGGACGATTACCAGTTCTACGGCTACATCGACAAGACGGGTCGTCTGGTGATTCCGATGGATTTCAAGGAGGCTGGCAATTTCGAGAACGGCAAGGCAGATGTCACCACAGAGAACAATAAGGCAGCCGTCATCGACAAAACAGGCAAGATTATAAAATAACCTAGATAAATGATGGAAGATTCGGTATTCAACAAATATCTCGATGAGATAGGGAAGGAGGCGCTGCTTTCGGATCAGGAAGAGCGTGAGTTGTCGGAGAAGATCAGACAAGGCGATCAGCGAGCACTATCTAAACTCGTGGAAGCCAACCTCAGATTCGTGGTGACCATTGCCCGTCAGTACAGAGGACAGGGCGTAGAGATGGAGGATCTGGTGAGCGAGGGGAATATGGGACTGATGAAGGCTGCTGCGAAGTTTGACGCCTCGAAGGGCGTGCGCTTTGTGAACTATGCCGTTGTGCATGTGCGCCAGCAGATCGAGAAGGCTATTGCCCAGCAGTCAGGACTCTATCAGGTGCCCAAGGATGTGAAGCACGATGAGGTGGCTCGCCAGCAGAGTATGCCCCTTTCTGTGGATGCACCTTTGGGGCATCGTGCAAATATAAATCTGCTTTCTGTGCTGGTGAATAAGGATGCCCCGTTAGCCGACGAACGTGTTCACTCAGAGGTGATCGAGGATGCGGTGGAGTTTGCCTTAGGTTCACTCGACAAGCGCGAGAGTAAGGTGATCAATTCTTACTTCGGTATCGGACAGGAACATGAAACGATGGCTGAGATTGCGGAGGATATGGAGTTGAAACGTGAGCGCGTCCGTCAGATTCGTGATAAGGCTATCCGTAAGCTGCGTAAGGCCTACAAGAATCACCTGAAGGATCTGCGAAAGTAATAGTCATAAAAAAAGCTCCCTCATCGGGGAGCCTTTTTTATTGGATGAAAGTTTATTTGATCAGATCCACCGAACGCTTCAGGAACTTATCGAGCGCTTCACCTTTAAGCATTCCGTTCTGAAGCAGGGCGAGGTCGATGAGCTGGTGGACAATCGAGTTGTCCTTAGCATAGTCGGCAATCACAGCCTGTTTCTTATCCTTCTGCTCCTGTACGGCCTTCTCGGCTTCTGCCTTCTGATCCTTATCCTCCTGAGTCAGTTCATCGTACTTCTTCTTATCCTGTTGCTGGCGGATGGCTGCCAGGCGAGCCTCCTGACCTTTGAGTTCTGAAACGATGGGCTTCAGGGCCTCGGATGTAGCGGCCTCGCTGTCGCTGAGCACCTTCTTCACCAGCGGATGGTCGGCATTGAGTACGATGTTGAACGAGTCGGGCATCTGACCGTAGAAGTTCATGCCAGGCTGGAAGCGGCTCATCTCCTTCATACGACGCATGTATTCATTCTGTGTGATGATGACAGGGCGAGCCTCCTCGCCGAGGGCATCCACCTGAACCATAAATTCGCACTTGTCGATCTTTGGCAGTTGGGTGCGGAACACTGCTGACAGATTGTCACTCTGCTCCTCAGTGAGCTCCGTCTTGGGTGCATCGCTCTTCACGATCAGACGGTCGATGATATCGCTGTCCACACGAGTGAAACGGCTCTTCTCAAACTTCTGCTCCAGCGTCTGGATGGTAGGCACATCGAGCTGACCGTCGAGCAGCAGTACACTGTAACCCTTGTCTTGAGCGGCTTTGATGTAAGAATACTGCTCCTCCTTATCGGTGGCATAGAGATACACGAGTTGGTCGTCCTTATCCTTCTGATTAGCCTCGATGAGCGTCTTGTATTCATCGAATGTGAAGTGCTTGCCCTCCGTATCCTTAAACAGAGCGAAGTCCTTGGCGCGATCGTAGAAACCATCCTCAGAGAGGATACCATAGTTGATGAAGAGTTTCAGGTCGTCCCACTTCTCTTCATACTGTTTACGGTCTTCCTTGAAGATCGCATTCAGACGGTCGGCCACCTTCTTGGTGATATAGGTAGAGATCTTCTTCACCTCACGATCGCTCTGCAGATAAGAACGGCTCACGTTCAGGGGGATATCAGGTGAGTCGATCACACCATGCAACAGCGTCAGGAACTCAGGCACGATGCCCTCCACCTGATCAGTGACAAACACCTGGTTGCAATACAGCTGGATCTTATTGCGCTGCAGGTCGATGTTCGACTTGATGCGTGGGAAGTAGAGGATACCCGTGAGGTTGAAGGGATAATCCACATTCAGGTGGATCCAGAACATCGGCTCATCGCTCATGGGGTAGAGGGTGCGGTAGAACGACTTGTAGTCCTCGTCCTTCAGTGACGATGGCGCCTTTGTCCAAAGGGGCTCCACGCTATTGATGATGTTGTCCTCGTCTTTATCCACCATTTTCTTCTCTTCACTGCTCCATTCCTGCTTCTTTCCGAAAGCCACAGGTACGGCCATAAACTTACAGTACTTGTTGAGCAGACCTTCGAGCTTGTTCTTGTCGAGGAACTCCTTGCAGTCATCGTCAATGTAGAGGATGATATCTGAGCCGTGCTGTTCGCGCTCGGCATCGTCGATCTCGTAGGCAGGACTACCATCGCAACTCCATTTCACGGCCTTTGAACCTTCCTTATAACTCTTGGTGATGATCTCCACCTTCTTTGATACCATGAAGGAAGAGTAGAAACCCAGTCCGAAGTGGCCGATGATGTTGTTGGCATTGTCCTTGTACTTCTCGAGGAAGTCGCTGACACCAGAGAAGGCGATTTGGTTGATATACTTGTCGATCTCTTCCTCAGTCATGCCGATACCATGATCGCTGATGGTGATCGTGCCCTTGTCGGCATCGAAACTGATACGAACAGTCAGGTCGCCCAGGTCTTCCTTGTATTCGCCCTGAGCGGCAAGTGTCTTCATCTTCTGGGTGGCATCGACGGCATTTGATACCATCTCGCGGAGGAATATCTCGTGATCGCTATAGAGAAACTTTTTGATGACGGGGAATATATTCTCGGTTGTAACCCCGATGTTACCTTTTTGCATATGATTTTTTGTTTTGATTTTATTCCGCGAAGGATTCTGCAAAAAGCGTGCCAAAAGAAAAATC
>ONAE01000162.1 GCA_900315695.1 uncultured Prevotella sp.
ACAAACTCCAATAGCGAGCCTGCTGCAACTACATGCAGTTCGGGCAGGTCTTCCTTGAAGTATCTCAGGGACATAATGGCCTCTTGGCAATCCTGAATCTCGTCGATAAATAAGAGCGTCTGTCCGGGAATAATAGGCGTACCATGCATGGCAGCCATTTGAGGCACAATACGCTTCACGTCGAGGTTTTGCTGGAACAGGATCTTGTAGTCAGACTGCTTCTCCAAATTGATTTCGACGAAGTATTTGAATTGTTCACCCAAATGTCTGACGGCTGTAGATTTTCCTACCTGTCGGGCACCTCGAAGCAACACGGGTTTATGGGTGGCACGTGTTGCCCATTCACTAAGATACTGATCTATGATTCGTTCGTAATACATTTGCGCTATGAGTTTTCACGCTGCAAAGATACAAAAAAGAAATAATCCAAACAAATAATTTGATAAGAATTAAAAATATGACCTAGGCTATCGGACACATTACAATTTTTCGCAATGTTTTTGGAGGCTGTTTGACAATTTTTTGCCACCTTTTCGGATGCAAATTTACAACTTTTCGCCATATAATCCAAATGTCTGCTGCTATTATTTCAGTCTTCCTTAAAACCCAGTTAAACATTCTTATGTTTCCTCGCCAGATATTCTATTGCCAATACAGGCCATAGAGGCACTTTGCGAATGTTGGTTCTCACGGCAGGGATATCACACAACAAGAAGACAGACGCCAGGAGCAGGGCAAACCAGATGACGTAACCATACACCTGCTTGATGGCCACAAGCATCATGGAGTGCAGATAACTGTCGCCCATGAACGCTCCGAAATCAAATTGTGAGAGGTCGAGGTTTGTGAGTGTCAGCTGACGACCATAGTTCATCATGTCCTCATTCAGGAAATGCGAGAAAATGGTGGTATAGAAACCATAGCCCATAGCACCACCAAGATACATGTGCGGGATGTTGAACACGAACAGTCCCATAAAGAATATCTCAAGACTGGGTACCGACTCGTCCAAAGCCCACATCAGGGTTGGTGCAAGAACACCATAACCAAAGCCGCGGAGCATGATGGCCAGTCGGTATTGCTCGATGTTCACCGCCATACCCAACGTGGAATACATCAGCAAGGCGTAAGCGCTGATGGAGAGGAAGGCTATACCTATCAGTTTCCATACCTTCCACTTCTGAACCTTCAGCCAGTAGAGATCGAGCGCTATACCCAGAAACATGCCTGGCAATGCCCACATATATTGACTCTCCTTGGTGAGTTCTTCCAGTCCGACGACCTCTGTATAGAGTATCTCTTCAAGTGTATGCTCGGCACCGAAAGCCAGTTCTGCCAATATGGTAACGATGAGAATGGGGATCACGTTGCGGCATTTCAGCAGGCGAAGCTCTACGTATGGATAGCGATTGTGGGTCAGCCGGTAAAGGGTGAGTCCTGCAAAGATGAGTGCCAATGCTCCCACTATTCTGATATACCGGTTTGCGAACCACCTGTAGTGATCGCCATAGACAAAGATGTACGAGAACAGAAGCATTGTGACGCAGATGAGTAAAGCGCCCTGCCAGTCGGTTCCTTTCAGCGAGAACCTGTTGGGCATAGGACAGAACGGACGACACAGAACAATCTGTGACAGCAGCACAAACGACATGGTACCAACGGTGAAAGCGTGCATCATCTGCCAGGTGAAATGATGCCCCATCCAGGCAGCAAGCCATCCACTACCCTCAATGGCGGTGAGCAGGATGATGTGGAGCACTGGGAAGAACACGGCGAAGTCGCGCTTTGGCGTAATCCACAACTGGATGTTGCTCATACACTCGAATGTTCCTTGAATCTTGGCAATGCCTGCAATGAAGCATGTCACAACGAGTACAGGCATCGACTGACTATGCATCGTGATAACGTTGCATATGCCCATCACGATGGCCGAGGTACATAGCAACTGCTGATTAGTGAAGCGAAACTTCATCCTAAATAGCATAGGAAACCACATAGCCATGCCTGCAAGCGTAGCATAGAGCAGGAACATAACATCCTCAATCATGAAGTTGGTGGTGCCACGAATCTCGTCGAGAGCACCCAGATAGATGCCTCCTGAGAATTGGAAGCACAAAGCCGTTAGGACGTAAATCCATGGTTGCAACTTGCGAGGCACCCATCCTTTCATCATCGGCATACAGAAAGGCATGCCAGCAGGAGGCGGCGGTGCCTTCATCAAAAATTCAGTCAGTTTTCCCATTATTCTTCTACCTTGCAAACGACATTATAACCACCGTGCAGCTTCTGCAGTTCATCGCACGCATCAATCCGTACACGCACCGTCACGCGCTGCTCCACCTTGACGAAATTGCCTGTGGCATTGTCGATAGGAATCAACGAGAACGCACTACCTGT
>ONAE01000114.1 GCA_900315695.1 uncultured Prevotella sp.
GCTTTGATGGCATCATAGTGCTGCTGGAGGGTGACACCCTTCAAGTCGGGTACCACATACGATTCATTGTTATGACTCAGTTCGGTACGCACATACAAAGTGCGTGGGTTCAGCGAGGCGATATAATCAGCGTCCCGCCTGTTATGACGTTCACTCTGCTCGATGTTGCAGGGCTTTACGTGGTCGGATGCTTTTGCTGTTGTACTCATATCAAATTACGATTTTTATGTTTTTATGATTTTATGAAAATATGAATTTATGTAATTCCTGTTTTACTGTAATTAAGAAATTTGTAGTTTCTATTATTCTTCCCAAAGGGGTATCGGGGTGTTAACCCTGATTGGTGGGTGCAGGGAGAGAGTCACTTCCTGCTCAGGGTTCTTAGGGGCAGATGCCACTGAGCGGGGCGGTCAAGGGGGAGGGTCACCCCCTTCTTAGGGCAAAGCCCTGAGTCCCTCGGAAGAGCCCACAACTACGAAAGCGAAGCTCGTAGTTATAGTGGGCTATATCAAGGGCAAGCCCTTCATTACCCTGCACGCACATTTCGGCTTACGGAACCTGCCGGTTATGGATGAAGTCTATCAAGTACTGGTTAATATCTTGGTGGGTAAAACTGTCATCCACCTTGAACTTGCTACCGAAATGCTCCGACCAGAAGTCGAAGCAGAAGTCATCAGGGAAGAGGATTACCTGACGGCCCATGAACTTCTTCATCATCACATCCGTCAGGTTGTTGCCAACACCAACTGCTAACCAGTCGTAGTTAGGATGAGCCAATGCTCCGAGTAAAGCGGTCTTCTCTTCTTGGACGATGACGGTCTGTCTATCACGACACAGATGTTCGCCAAAGAATACGTTCGGGTCAGTATAATAGTCGAAGGCATACCAAGAGTAGAGATGGGCAATGAGTTCATCCTTTTGGAGCATAGCTCCATCCTCGGCATTGTAGTAAATGACATTGCCTCCAACTATCATCCCTTTCTTGTTGATACGTGGCAGAACAGTACCAAAGTGTTCGTTCAACGTTTTAAAGGTTGCCCCCAGCCGATAGCGCATTACGAGATCATCAATTCGGTTCAGCATTTTATTATCACCATTAACGACCTTATCCAGATAATCAGACAAAGAGGAATGGCGAGGAACAAAGCTATACCTCGGAATCTCTATGAAAGACCGCTCATAGGCAGGTGCCTTGGTGGCAAGTATCTGTTTCAGTTCTTTATCGTCCATTCTTATTCAGTTTATGCAAATTATTCAGTTATGCAGCATGAATAATGTGAATAATGAATAATCCGAGTCTACTCTTTCAGCAGTCTTGACACCTTGCTTTGTGAGATGCCGAGCTGATTGGCAATGGCAGTCTGTGTCATTTCCTTGGCTGATAGTTCTCTTACACGAGCCTTTATTTCTTCCCTTTCGTTATTGTTCTCAATGCTCAGGTGTTCTTGTTCGGTACCAAAGCCACGACTGATGAAGCACAGATTGTCATATTCGTCCTTGCAGCGTTCGTAGACTGCCACATTATCAGCTCCCATTGTCAACTCACCATTACGCCACTTACATTGTTTGACATAAACGAGGTTTGAGTCAATACAGGATTGGGCTATTCCTATAGCGTCATCAATCAGCTGGTTTATCTTGGCAGAGCCTTGCATGGCTGAAAGGGAAAGAGGCTGATAGCCTGAAAACATCTTGGGAACATGGTTGAGAACCACCAATGTCCAGTTGTATTGCTTCTTCAAAGAGTTTAGTGAGGCCATCAGGGTACCGGCATCAGCACTCCTGTCAAGCGATTGGCCCAGGGCAGTGATGTTGTCGATGAACACGACTTGAACATGATTAGCTACAGCTACTTCCTCAATTCCCTTAAGGACATCCTCAGCAGGATGCTCCCTATCCATCTCTGCACGAAGGAAAGTAGGAGGGAAGTTAGCAGTCCCATAGCGGTTGCCAAGTTGACGAGGTGTCATCTCGCAGTCCACATACAGCAATCGCTTACCATTCTCAGCGATATAGCGGGCTATCTGCATGGCGAAAATGGTCTTACCGATGCCAGACTGCCCGAAGATGATACTGAGATCACCTTCGAGCACAATGTTTGGATAGAGAGGAACTAACGGCGGCAGTTGATGGGCTTCGTCAATGCACTGGTTCATCCGTTCAACATGGAATCCCCCACCATCTACAGGGTCACTCTCTCGGTAGTCCTTGAATGATTGATTGAATATGTCCTTTCCCATCAAACTCTGCCTCCTTCCTGTATTGGTAGATTAGGATTAGTAGCAAACGCTTCATAATGAAAGCGACGCAAGAACTTGTCTATGTCATCCTGAGTGTACCAGTACTTGTCACCTTCACGCGAATAGCCGATATAGCCATTGTCGCGGAGTTTCTTCATGTACTTATCCTTGACACCCAACATGTCCATAACCTCCTTGTTGTTGTAAACACGGGAAGGTTGTGCTGGAAGATTATTGTTACCTGAAAGGCTCTTTTTACCTTGTACTACGCGAAAGATCTCTTCCAGCAACTCTCTGTCGCATAGTTTTTCTACTTTAATTTTTTTCATTTTACTTTTTTTAAGAGATGCCCTTTGACGGGGCCGTTTTTCTCTCAAAATAAGGGTCAGAAGGAAAATGTCAATAATAAATCATTAGGGAAGGTTATAGTATGGTTATGAACAAGGTTATGAATCATTATGAATTGGTATATAATTCTCTGATTTACAGAAACATAAAAAGGCAGCCTATTTATGGCTGCCTTCTATCTATTGTAAGCGAAAAGTTGGCTAATTAAACCAAGAATCCACATGGACAGAACCGTCAGGAGCAATATCATTCTTGCCATTTTGACGGGATTGACCAATGTTTTTAGTATCGAATAATGACTCTAACAAAGAAGTTGGGAAACGACCTTCGTCTCCCCATTTCCATCGATAACAATTTTCTCGTTTATAATACTGAGAGAAGTCACCACAGTAAATACGTCCTTTCCATTTCAACTTTCCTTTTTCTACTTTTAGGAATTCGTCTTCAAGTGCTTTATTAATAACTTTCATTGCCAGTTCTGTATTCAACTTGTCTGGTAGCTTTATTACATTCTTTACCTGCAATTGATGTTTACTTTCTGCTACATAAAGTATAACTCCCGAACAAATCAATGGAAAACAACCTTCCCATATACCGTATAAGTTCTTGGGATGCATTATTCCAAGCCCAAATAGCAACATTGTTACAATGAAAAGTAACAAACCTGCTGACCATAAAATGGTGCGCTGATATTTCTTCAGGGCATACGCCACAGCAAGAATAACAACGCAATATAAATAACTAATATCGAAATAAACATTCCTTATTCTTCAACGACTTCCCAATGCCCGCCTTTATCAGGCCCAATACGTTTAATCTTGTTTTGTTCTTTCATCCTGTTCAGCACATTCCAGATGCCATTTTTAGAGAGTCCTGTTAATTTCTGAAACTCTTGAATAGTTATTGAAGAATCTTTCCTTATTGCCTCTTTAATAACATCTTCGAGTTCCTTCCCAGTTTTCTTCCCAGTTTTCTTCCCACTCTCATCTATAGTGGGAAGTAAAGTGGGAACATAAGGAATCTCTATGCGGTATACATCCTGTTCTTCTATAATTGGTTCCTTGCCATTAGCATAGAGCGGCGTATACTTGAACATCTTCCTTATTCCACTGCCCAGTTCCTCAACTATACCCATTTGAGAAAACACATTGGCTATCTTTGGATTCTTACGATGTGGACGCATAGTCTGTAGGTTGATAGTACCATAGACGTATGGAATATTCCAATTCTCTGTGACGATGCGGTCGCGATAAATCGTAAACGTCGTTGGATAAGCACTACTGTACTCGCGATGGATGATGAGGTTTAGGGCAACCTCTCTCAGTATCTTGTCACGCAGGCTGAATCTCTGTATTCCCTCAATGTAGGGCTGTTCTGGCAGATGCTTCTTGATAAAGTCCATCATTATTGGATAGGCTTTCAACAGATTGCAACTCAACAATTCCCTGTCATCATATAACTCTGTGTCGTTTACTCGGCACAAGAGATCTATTCTGTATGTTGGCAAAGCTGTAGCAATAGCATGACTGTTACCAAACAACAAGATTGCTGCCAGTGTCAGTCCCTCTTTACCTGTCTCAGGATCAATGGCAATTAACTCACCTGAACGTATAATTTCCTCGTTTGACAGATTTAGCCAAGGATGTTTCGAGTTCTCAATACGAATTCCTCTTTTCAGTTCATCAAAAGCTTCCTCGTCGAGATCCTTCATCCCTAACATCGGATATACCCTATCCTCTGTCTTCATCTTGCTCTTACGAATAAACAGATTGGCAATCTGCTCGGTACTACGCAGTTCAAAATCACCATCTTGATTGCGGTCATAATATATTCCCTTATAGCTATGAGCCTGAGTACTCTCAGGGACATAGAAATAGATAATCTTCTTCCCATCTATGTCCATAGGTTCATAAGTCAGATAGTAAGTGGGCTTAAACAACTGAGGATTATTCATGTCCTTAGCCAACTGATCCATCTGTTCTTGGACCTTTGCAGGATTGACACCAACAATTTCCCCATTGTCTTTCGCTCCTAATACGACATGACCACCTTTGCGGTTCAGAAAAGCGCAGATAGACTCATAAACCTTTCGAGCCAAGTTATCCTTAGATTCCTTGAACTCTATCTCTGTACCCTCTTTCTGGGCTATGATTGTCTTTAACTTATCTGGAGTCATTACTATATCTACAAATTTGGGTGCAAAATTACACAATAATTCTGAGAATGAGTTAGAAAAGTTCCAATTTCGTCAAATCGCCACTCAACTTGTTCAATTCAGATGAAAGGGTCTCTGGCAAGAAGCGAGCATATACTTTCTCTGTTATATCAGTACTACTATGACCCAACAAGCGACTAACAACTGACATCGATAATCCTTTATTTAAGGCAAGAACAGCAAAAGAATGCCTTGCCACATGCATTGAAAGATTAAACGGGAGTCCAATCTGTTCCCCTGCTACTACAATAGACTGATTGATGCATTTAGTGGCATTGTTACGAGCTTTATATAATGCATCAGCATCATCAAGATCAAGGCTGTCTTTGACCAAATCAAACACATAGCGACACCCTACCCGCTTTTCACGCCACTTCCTTAGTATTTGCAATGCAGGCTCCGACAGGGGAATAATATGGCGTTTACCGGTCTTTATCATGATCTTCCTCAATTCTTTCTTCTCCAGATTAACATGGCCCCATTGTAATGACAATACATCCACTATTCTGAGACCACAGGCATGAAAAGCGAAGAAGAACATTTCTAAGAATTCCTTTCTGCGAGGTTCCTTACAGTTCTTGTAATACTGAATGAGTGCATCCATCTGTTCTTCACTCAGACTCTTCTCGTCAAACTCTTCCTCTTCATCAGCAGACAAAGATGGCTTGGTGATAATACGCATATCCTGAATACGTGCATTGACAGTAGGCTCAATCATACCCAATTCGGAAGCATAGGCACAAGCTTTCTGTATCGGTGTCAATGCATGGTTTATTGTTTCATCACTATTTTGCTTAATCTCCCTACGCCATTCAATATAGTTGTCTACCAGTTCGGGAGTAATATCGCCAACATATATCTTGTCTTTATCATATGTTCCTTTCTTTGTTGAGCGGAGGAATATGGTAAACACATTCATACAGCATTTGCCATTCATATAACGGCTCCTACCAATTCTATTCCTGGAGTAATCTGATTCCAAACGAGCCATAGCAAACTCTACGAAGTCTTTGCCTTGATCCTTGCGGGTAAGAGGCTTATCAGCAAGAAAGCCATTGATTATCTCTGCTGTTATCTGATTGGGGTGCTTCTCGTTGTACTCAGCCAGTTGTGCATCTATCCTATCAACACGATTTATGAGCAATTGATTAAGGCGCTTATACTCATTTCCATGACTGGCTCTGATTTCACCACGTCCCTGATTCCCCTTTTGGTTCCAGTCAGCTGCTTTCACAAATACATTAGTTGACTTACGGATTACCTGCCTATTCCATGTGTATTCCAACTCTACTGGATAGGTTTTATCCTTCTCAATCACTTTCGGTGTACGAAGGCGATATTTTCCTAACGGATACAATCTTTTTGGTCTTCCCATATCTTATTTGTTTGTCTTATTATTCCTGAGGATGTGCAAAAGTACGAACTTTTAGACAAACAAACTCAAATTTGAAGGTTAAAAATTGCAATTTAGGCAAACAAATCAGGCTATTTAACGCCATAAAACACCAGCGAGACAAACAAATGATTCTTGTTCATCTCGCTGGTATTCAATTGCTTAAACCTAATAGCAGGCTTTAATATTCATCTTCGTTGAAGAGGAAATCTTCTTTCGTTGGATAGTCGGGCCAGATATCCTCGATGCTCTCGTAAACATCGCCCTCATCCTCTATCTCTTGCAAGTTCTCAAGCACTTCCAGAGGAGCACCTGAGCGGATTGCATAATCTATTAACTCATCCTTGGTTGCGGGCCAAGGCGCATCTTCCAATTTGGAAGCCAATTCCAGTGTCCAATACATATTCTTAGTCTTTGGTTTTTTACTATATTTTTAATTCGCCCGCAAAAGTAATCAATTATTTCCTATTTGCAAACATTTTGCCATATAATTTCACTCACGCCTGCGTTAAAATTTATTATTTTGGCTAAAACAAACAGATAATCACTTAATCTATTCACATATTGTTGGATCTCAACACCTGTCAGAGCGACTTCTGCAAGGGCGGCAATGCGACGTTCTGCACGGCGACATACAGTCCGACAGATATGTGCCTGGGCAGCAGTTGTCGTACCACCGGGGAGCACAAACCCTTGCCGTTCAGGTAATAATCGCATCATCTCGTCGATACGTTTTTCAAGCAACTCAATCTCCCCTTCAGCCAAATGAGCAGAGGGATAGAGCGGCGTCTGACTTTGGTCGGTTGCCAGGTGCGTGCAGACATTAAAAAGGTTGTTTTGTACACGAATCAGGAAATCGTGCTCCTCACCTGATTCCAACATCGCCACAAGCATCCCCAGGTGTGCACTCAGTTCATCCACAGTACCATAAGCCTCTAAACGGATATCACTCTTCTTAATTCTGACACCACCCACCAGACTCGTCTCACCTTTGTCGCCTGTTCTGGTATAAACCTTTGTTATCTTCATTGTAATTAGGTTAAAAATTAATGATATAGTTTTTTTTATGACGTTTCTTATCAAACAGTACAATGCCACAATAATAAAGATCAAATGTAACACCTGTACGAGGGTCGGCTATCAAATCACGCCAGAAGTCTCTATCATGCTGGATACCTTCTACCACAAGCACAGAATCACCCTTCACCTTATTATATATATGAGCCATTTGCGACTGATAATCACCTTGAAGTGCTAATCTGAACAACTTCCCTGTATCCCCAAACGATGCTCTGTGGCATCCTGCTGACAGATATTCCTGATAGTCATCACTCACAATCATATCAGGCTGCAACCAGTTAGCCAAGCGGAAATAGAGTCTGCCCATCTTCCGACGAAACCACCCATCCTCCTTTCCAAGCATATCATATTGATAATAGGGCCAATGCTCATTGATGACATACCTTACCAACCAGTAGTCAGAAGGCGACTGGATACCGAAGCCACGACAATATCGGATACGCTTCAACCAAATGATCAGGTACCACAACTTTTGCATTTCGACCACAAAGATACAGTATTTTATGTAAAACGCCAAAGAAAAACTAAAAAGGATACAAAAAAGAAGCCCTGACTCACGATTGTGAATCAGGGCTCTCACTTAAAAAGACGGCGGCTTCCTACTCTCCCGCATTGCATTGCAGTACCATCGGCGCAGGCGGGC
>ONAE01000113.1 GCA_900315695.1 uncultured Prevotella sp.
GCAAAATCAACGCCAAGTCTATGAAAAGGCAGAAGAAGCTTATCAGATAGGTCAACTTGACCAGGCCATAGATTTGCTGGAGGATCATCTCAATGATTTCAGTGGTAATCTCCGTCAAAGTGCTCTTCGACTGGTTTCCATCTGTTATCTCGCACAAGATGACAAAGAGTCTTCTGAGAAATATGCCCGTTTGCTGCTGAGTATCAATCCTTATTATACATCTGTACAGGATCCTATCCGCTTTGAGGACATGATTGCCCTGCTTAAGTCGGGTCGCAGCTCAACCGTGACGACAGCTTCGAGCCAAGCAGAGAGTATCAACGAGGCGCCTGTACCCGTCACTGTCATCACCCGCGAGATGATTGACCAGCTCAGCAACAACAAAAGCATCGGGCAAATCCTTGCGACATATGTGCCTGGGTTGAATGAAGTCTCAGCCTATTCCATTTCGAACGCAGCCATGCACGGTGTCTATACGACCAGTCAGGAAAAGATCCTGGTGATGGAGAACGGTCACCGCCTAAATTTGCGAGCCACTAATAACGGCAAACTCGATTACACCATTAGTACTGAGAAGATTGATCACATTGAGATTCTGCGCGGACCAGCTTCTTCTCTGTATGGAAATGTGGCTTTGACCGCTGTGGTGAATATCATCACGAAGAACGGACGCGAGATAAATGGGGTCAAGGGTAAGTACGGCTATGGTTCGTACGGCACACATCGTGCCGATTTTATCGCCGGCACCACCCTATTGGATGCCGATGTCATGGCATGGGCCTCTATCTATACTTCTCAAGGCAAGAAAGTTGACATCCCAAGAGGTTCCGACTACTCCATAACCCAACACGACGGCTATGCCTATATTGGAGGCTATGCGGACAAGCCATCTTATGACATCGGTTTCAACATCAAACTGAAGGATTTCAATTTCATGTTTAATATGAAAAACGGCAAACAGGTACCACAGTATTCCTGGTATGCACAGACCTACGACTATGATTCATATCGTACCATAGATGGTAATAAGCCAGGTTATACCCTCAATGAAAAGCACGTTGAGTTGGGCTATACCAAAGGACTAGGTAAAGTCAACCTCAATATTTCAGCCTACGGTGACTGGTTCAACGTACAAGACTATATGCCAATATCCGACGATTCTATGCAAGTTCCCGTGTTTGACTATGATGGCAATATAATTGACAAGAGGACAACAACTGCTGTGTTTCAGGATGTGCCTTTTCAGGAATACACGATTGGTGCAATGGCGAAGACAGATGCCAACTATGCACTTGGAAACATGAAAGGTAATATCCTAGTGGGCGCTCAATTCGAATATTTCAAGTTGTCAAGCAATGAGTTTCATATGGGTAATGACTATACCAAGATCTTTGTTACTTACCCTGAATCCAAGGGCATGCTACGTGTTGGTAGCGAGAAAAGTTTTTCTGCCTTTATTCAAGACAAGCACTATTTTACAAAACAAATCATTCTTAATGCAGGCCTACGATATGATTATAAATATCGTGTCAACGAAAAAAGTGTTTCAGCCGTGTCTCCTCGTGTGGCCTTCATCTATTATCCCAATGAAGCGTTCACCACTAAATTGTCTTACTCACGTGCCTTTGTGGATGCGCCGTATTATACTCGTTTTAATACTTCCAACGCTTACCGAGGTAGTGAAAACCTCATGCCTGAATTCATGAGTGCTTTCCAGCTTGACTTTATGGGAAAGATTAACAACTGGCATCTTGTGTATGACGTTAACTTCTTCTATAACAATTTGACAGATATTGTTGTCAATAACCCGAGCAATGACCCGGATGCACCCAAATTCATCAATTCTGGTAGTTTGAAAGTAGCCGGTGCAGAGGCCGAACTGAATTTCAGTATTCCTTCCTTCAGAGTAGATGCCAACATGACCTATTTGCGCCCGCTGGAAGCTGAAGGCTATTACTACACTGACCACCAGATATACAGCATCCCAGCATTCACTGCCAATCTGATATTCAGCAAACGCCTTGTGAACGCCGCCAATCATCTGCTGTGGTTGACTGCAGGCTTTAAGTTCAATACGAAGACGCTTACCAAAGCAAATGGCCGTATACCCGACAGTAAGGATTACGATCTTAGTGGAAACGCTATCGTTGACCTTGGACTTAAATATACCTATCATAATGCGATCCAGCTGTCGCTTGATTGCGATAATCTGTTTGACAGGAACTATTTTGTAGGAGGCTCGTTCTACGTTCCCTATCGGGCAAATAGACGCACTGTCATGGCTACCGTCTCGTTCAAATTATAACGGAGGATTATGAATAATCAAGAAGAGCGAAAGAAAAAAGGCTATCTCATTGCAAAAGCCCTTCACCAATTTATGTGGGCGTCTATTCTGGCGTCGCTGGCTTCTCAGATAGCAATGACCACCGACGCCATTGTGGTCAGCCAGTTCATTGGTCCAGAGGCCATCTCGGCCATCAACCTGACAATGCCTGTCGTGATTTTCTTCAATTTTCTGATGATGCTCTTCGGTATGGGTGGCTCTGTGCTTGTAGCCAGGTCGCTTGGTGAACGCGATGCACAGACCACCAATAAGGTTTTCTCCTCCACGCTGATCGGTCTGACTGTCGTCGGTGTGTTCTTCTCCGCACTACTGCTGATTTTCAGTCCTCAGGTGGCCAGTTTCATCACCAACGACACCCCTGTCATCAGTACCCTGTCGCTCCGCTATATGCGCATTATGCTGCTGGGCACCACTTTGACCATTCTCTTTATGACCATCACCAACTTTATCAAAACCGACGGTAACCCTAAGTTGGTCATGAAGGCCGTGATAACCAGTAGCATTGTCAACCTGTTTTTCGACATCCTTTTCATCGCCATCTTGAAGACCGGCATCGAAGGCTCTGCCTGGGCATCCATCATAGGTAGTATTACGGCATTACTGCTCTGTTGCCGTCACTTCCAGAGTACCAACAACTCCTATCATTGGCAGGTGGAGTTCAAGCAGTGCCACCAATATATTCTGAAAGGTGTCAAGATGGGGTTCCCAATGGGTATCAACACTTTGTTGTTAGGTATCAGCACCTATGCCATCAATAGCATTATCCTCAGCAACCTGGGTGCTGAAGGCGTCTTTGCATGGGCTGTCTGCTTCCAGTTGTTTGTCATCCAACAAATGGTGCTGGGCGGTATTGCAACCTCGATATATTCAATTGGCGGCCTTTTGATAGGCGAAAAAGACATTGTGGGTTTGCGCCTTCTTACGAACAAGGTGATGAAATATATCTGCCTTAGTCTGTTAGTCTTTACCCTGTTTGTCTTGATATCGCCAGAAAGCATCGGTTGGCTCTTCGCCAGTAAGCATATCCAGTCAGAAGGCATGTTCTTAAATGCCTTACGTATCTACGCCCTACTCCTGATTCCATACGCAATCGCTGTGGTCTATCGTATTCTTTATCAGATTTTAGGTTACTGGTCGTTGAGCGTTGTCTTGAGTATCGTTCAGATGGGCAGCATGATTCTATTTGTGGGACTGTTGGCATGGATAAGACCAGAATGGCTGTGGTGGGGATTCCCTGCATCCGGTTTATTCTTACTGAGTATCTACCTTGTTGTCACACTAGTCATCCACCATCAGCATCCCGATACCGAAGTGATGACACTGATTCCTCAAGCCGAAGATGGCCAGTCGCTGAATTTCTCGGTAAAATATAAGGAAGAAGATGTACAGCAGGCACTTGAGAACATTTCCACTTTCTTGGAAACCTGCGACATTGAACCAGCCACATCGTTCCAGATCAATCTCTGCTGCGAGGAGCTGATGTACAACATCGTCACTTATGCCGTCAATAAAGATACCGACAAACACTTGTTTGACGTTCATATCGTCTGTCACAAAGAAACAGTGTCCGTACTGATCAAAGACGATGGAAAGCCTTTCAATCCCACACTGACGACTGTCTCCTTTAACGAAGATGGCGACGGATTGGGGCTCGCTTTGGTTAATACTATGGCTGACATCAAATATAAGTTTATGTACAATCAGAATGTGGTATTCCTGACATTCAAACGGGAGCAAACTTTGTAAGGGAATAAGCAGTCGCATTAAAAAATGCAAAAATCAGGCGAATTTATAAGATTTTGCTATTTAGACTTTGCAATTTAAGAAAAAAGAGTTACCTTTGCAGCTGTTTTAAAACAAATCTGCAGGATGGAAGCTTTTTTTAGAACGCATAGATACCTCGTTGAGCATACCAATGCCCCTGTTCGTCGTACCCTTATGGATGAGATTGACTGGAACGACCGAATGATTGGTATTAAAGGTACGCGCGGAGTCGGCAAAACCACCTTCCTGCTGCAATATGCCAAAGAGCGTTTCGATATACAAGATAAGCAATGTCTGTATATCAACATGAACAACTTCTTCTTCCAAGGACACGGTATTGCTGAATTTGCTGGCAAATTCTATTTGCAGGGCGGACGTGTACTCCTGATCGACCAGGTATTCAAGCAGCCAAACTGGAGTAGTGAGCTCCGGAAGTGCTATGACCTCTACCCCAACCTAAAGATTGTGTTCACGGGGTCGAGCGTGATGCGCTTGAAGGATGAGAATCCGGAACTGAACGGTATCGTCAAGAGCTATAACTTGCGAGGCTTCTCATTCCGTGAGTTCATCAATCTGATGACGGGCAACAATTTCAGAGCCTATTCCCTTGAGGAGATCCTGAACAACCACGAAACCATCATTAAGCAGATTCTTCCCAAGGTATCGCCCAACAGATATTTTCAGGATTATATTCATCATGGTTTCTATCCATTCTTTCAGGAGCACCGCAATTACAGTGAGAACCTGTTAAAGACCATGAACATGATGACAGAGGTAGATATCCTGCTGATCAAGCAGATAGAGCTGAAATACCTTACGAAGATCAAGAATTTGTTCTATCAGCTTGCAGAAGAGGGACCGTGCAAGGCGCCTAACGTGAGTAAGCTGGCTCAAGACATTGAGACCAGCCGCGCAACGGTAATGAATTATATCAAGTATCTCACCGATGCCCGTCTGATAAATCCGATTTATCCCATCGGGCAGGATTTCCCGAAGAAACCAGCGAAGATCTTGCTCCATAACTCCAACCTCATGTATGCCATCTATCCGATTCAGGTAGATAAGCAGGAGGCTATGGAAACTTTCTTTGTCAACTCCATGTGGAAGGATCACAAGGTGAATACCGGCACACGTGATTGCAGTTTCCTCGTAGATGAGAAACTCAAATTCAAGATCATTGACGCCAAATCGCCCAACAAACTCCGGGTATTATCAGATGTGATCTATGCACGTTACAATACTGAAATCGGGAAAGACAATCAGATACCGTTATGGTTATTAGGATTCCTATATTAGCATGAGACATTAAAAATTAAACATTAAATTTCAGATTAAACAAATACAATTAGTTATTCATTTTTATAGTTTATCAAACAATGGCTAAAGAAAAGAAATTTATCACCTGTGATGGAGCATGTTGACGAGTGGGCTGCACGTGGTCGTAAGAACCTGTGGGGTCAGACCGTCAGTGTACAGGAAATGCAGTCAGAGGCTGGTGCAGCTGGTGCTGTTCACGGTTCTCTGCAGGCTGGTGCATTGACCACCACCTTCACTGCTTCTCAGGGTCTGCTCCTGATGATTCCTAACATGTACAAGATTGCCGGTGAGCTGATTCCTTGCGTATTCGACGTTTCTGCCCGTACGCTGGCTTC
>ONAE01000111.1 GCA_900315695.1 uncultured Prevotella sp.
CAAGCCACACCCTGGGCAGAAGAAGGATTTGTGGTTGCCCGCGAACAGTTCATCCTCAAACCTGAAGAGTTCTGGTTTGGCGTTAGCGAAGGGAATGCTCAGCCACAGGAAGCGGCAGGGAACATGGTCTTTCCAACTCAGAATGGCTCTGTCACCATCGACCCTACTGGTGCGCTTACCTCATGGATCGTCGATGGCAGACAGCTGCTGCTGGCTCCTTTGGAACCCTACTTCTGGAAACCCGAGAATGACAATCAGCATGCCGCTCATTTCGCAGAACGTACAGCAGCCTGGCGCGATGCTGCAGAGAACCGTATCGTCAAATCCGTTCGTGTTGAGGGTAATCAGGTGATTGCCGACCTGACATTGCCAGTGGGGGCTGACCTGACGCTGACGTATACAGTAAAGAACGATGGACGTATCATGGTGGATATGGACTACCGTCCTACAGCCACTGATATCCCTCTGATCCCGAAGTTCGGTATGCGGATGCGTCTGCCTGCCGACATGACCCATATCGCCTATTATGGTCGTGGACCATGGGAAAACTATCCTGACCGTAAGCGCTCAGCGTTTATCGGACGCTATGAGATGCCGCTGTCGGATTATCAGACAGAGTATGTGAGGCCACAGGACAATGGCAACCGCTGTGACGTACGTTGGTTCGAAATCGGTTCTGAGAAACAAACAATACACATTGACGGCAAGCAGCCACTCTGCATCCGTGCCTGGGACTATGGAGAAGAAGATCTGGAGGGAGTGCCTGGGACTATGGAGAAGAAGATCTGGAGGGAGCTCGTCACCCGCAAGATATTACCCGAGAACGTTTTGTCAACCTGAACATTGATCTGAACATCCATGGGGTAGGAGGTATTGACACTTGGGGGCGCCGAACACTACCACAATACACCATTCCTGGCGACCAGTCTCATCACCTCGGTTTTGTCATGTTTAAAATTAACGCAGACAGAGGTGATACGACGGCTTTCTCGCCCTGAAGAGTTCCCAGGCCTTGTTCGTCGATACAGCCATCACTGCAGACGATGGTATAGTCTCCGTTGGGGATAGCAACCTCCACATCCGACTTGTTGGCATTGAGGATCACGATGATGTCACGCCAGTCGTCTCTGCCTGCATAATTCTTCAGACGATAGGCCACAACACCCTTGGGGGTATCGAGGAACTCCAGGTGCTTGCGCACGAGGTCGGCATTACCCAAACGGAAGGCGGGATGATGCTGGCGCAGGGCGATGAGATTCTTGTAATACGCAAAGACCTGCGGATACTTCGTCTTGTTGGTCCAATCCAACTGATTGATACTGTCAGGCGATTCAAAGCTGTTGTGAACGCCTTTCTTGTCGCGTAGCAGTTCCTCGCCACTCAGCATGAAGGGCACGCCCTGTGAGGTGAATACGGCTGTCTGTGCCAACAGGTCGAGACGGATCAGCTCCTCCTCTGTGATACCAGGGATGCTGGCCTTGAGGCGGTCCACGAGACACATGTCGTCGTGACAGCTCACGTAGGAGATCATCTGTGTGGGTTCGAGAGCCCAAGGCTCTTTGGCGTAGTTCACCTTCGTCATGTCGATCTGGGGATGATGGATGGCACCGGCAATGCCGAACTTGATACTCTCTGCCTCGTCCTTACCACCAATCCAACCTGTGACGGTATCGTCGGAGAACGGTCCGCGAAGGGCATCGCGGATCTCGTCGCTGAAAGCAGCAATGCCTGGCATCCGGTTGATGTGGGCTTTCATGGCGAGCTGTTCCTGGGGGTAGGCACAACTGCCTGCGCTCCAGCCCTCACCATAGATATAGATGGTGGGATCGATGGCATCCACCATCGCACGGATCTGATTCATCGTCTCGATGTCGTGGACACCCATCAGGTCGAAGCGGAATCCATCGATATGGTACTCGTTGATCCAGTATTTCACGCTCTCCAACATAAACTGGCGCATCATGGGCTTGTCAGAGGCTGTCTCGTTGCCACAGCCCGAGCCGTTGCTATACTGTCCGTCAGCGGTCTTCCGATAGTAATAATCGGGATAGGTGCGCTGGAAGTTGGAGTGCTCGATGTCGTAGGTGTGGTTATACACCACGTCGAGGATCACGCGGATGTCTGCATCGTGGAGGGCTTTCACCATCTGCTTGAACTCGCGGATGCGTACTTCAGGGGCATAGGGATCGGTGGAGTAGCCCCCCTCTGGCACGTTGTAGTTCACGGGATCGTACCCCCAGTTGTATTTATTGTCGCTGAGGCGTGTCTCATCCACCGAACCGTAGTCGTAAGAGGGGAGAATATGGACAGCGTTCACACCCAATTCCTTCAGGTGACTGATGGCCCAGGGCTCTGTCAGTGCCATGAACTTGCCAGGATACTTTGCATCGGGACGGTTAATGGAGAAGTCACGATGGTGCATCTCGTAGATCACAAGGTCGGCGGGTGACTTTGTGACGGGGTGCTGATCCTGCGCCCATCCCTCAGGATCGGTCTTTGAGAAGTTGATGATAGCCCCTCGCTTGCCGTTCACACCCACGGCTTTGGCGAAGACACCCGGGCATTCGCCTTGTCCCATGTCGAAGGTATAGAACTTACCCATCAGGTCGCCTTTGACGGTGGTCTGCCACTGTTCGTTGGCGATGCGCTTCATCTTGACGGTCTTTCCTGCTTTGCCGCCAAGCCCTTCATCATAGATACGCACGACAACCTGCTTTGCATCGTTAGGTGCAAAGAGGGTGAATACGGTCTTCTCAGGTGAATAGATCACTTCCTGAAAAGGCTGTGCCACCACCTTGTGGGGGAACAACAGCGACAATAATCCTGCGAATATAAATTTTTTCATTCTTTTGGGGGTATTTGGTCTTTGAAACTCTCGTTTTTATGATTGAGTTCGTCCATATAACCTGCCGTAATAATACCAGATGGCAAGGCAATGACAGCGATTCCCACCATCGAGGAGATGATGCTGATGATGCGCCCGACGTGGGAGATGGGGTAGATATCACCATAGCCTACGGTGGTCAGCGTACAGGCTGCCCAGTAGAATGCGTCGAAGAAACTGTCAAACAACGGTTTACCTGTGGCGGGGTTGATCTCCTCTTCGGCATTAAACATGACGAGGGCTGTTACGAAGATGTAGAAGAGTGCCAGGATGAGCACTGTCCCCAAAACCTTACGCTGACGAAGGATGACGGTCATGATGATCTTTAACGGTTCGAAGTAGCGAATGAAGCGGAAGATCCTGAGAATCTTCAACAGCCTATAGACTCGCACAATCCTGAACATCGGGGCTATCAGGTGGAAGATGGGGAGGATGGTTAGCAGATCGATGATCGCCATGGGGGTGAATGGGTAGATGAGGAAGGCTGCCAGTCTGCTCCGCCCGGAATGAAAGTCAGCCGTGCTCCATCGGAAGATGTAATCTACAATGAAGAGGATTGTTGATACTAGTTCAAAGTACCAGAATATCTTGGGCTGACTCCTGAACATCAGCGGCAGGATGCTGATGGTGATAGCCAGCAGCATGATAAAGTCGTAAGCCCGTGTCTGCCAGTTGTGGCGCACGGGATTAACGAGATGGTCTATCGTCTTCCTCCAACTACTCATTCCTCATACTTCATTTTGCGATCAGTGAAATGGCAAATCCGCCGCCAGGGGCTTCCTGCAGTTTCAGTACGTCCTTAGCAGTCACCACCTTCTTGGTGATGGTATAAGCCTGTGGATTAGTCTCATAGTGGGCATCCTTGGCATCGGCGTAGATGGTGCAGTCGTACTTGCGACCTTTGTCGAGGAAGTCGAGTTTCAACGTGAGCTTGTGTCCGTTCTCATCGCACTTGCCTCCTACGAACCAGTTGTCGGTACCCTTCGCCTTGCGGGCCACGGTGATATAGTCGCCTGGTTCAGCCTCCAGATACTTGGAGTCGTCCCAGTCGCAGGCCACGTCGCGGATAAACTGAAAGGCATCATCGAACTTCTCGTAGTTCTCTGGCAGGTCGGCAGCCATCTGCAGGGGTGAGTACATCGTCAGGTAGAGGGCCAGTGATCCGGCAATCGTGATGCGTGCCCAAGAGGTGTTGTTGCTCCACTCGGAGAGTTTGGTGACGAAGATACCTGGGGTGTAGTCCATCGGACCGCCCTGCAGACGGGTGAACGGCAGGATACAGGTATGATCGGGGTTAGAGCCTCCGAAAGCCTCGTACTCCGTACCACGGGCACTCTCACCACCCACGAGGTTCGGCCAGGTACGGCAGAGTCCTGTAGGACGGGTGGCTTCGTGTGAGTTCACCATGATATGGTGCTTGGCAGCCTCCTTGATCACATAGAGGTAGTGGTTGTTCATAGACTGCGAGTAGTGATGATCGCCACGCGGGATGATGTCTCCCACATAACCCGTCTTCACAGCGTCGTAGCCGTATTGGTTCATCAGTTCGAAAGCCTCCTTGATATGACGCTCGTAGTTCTGTGACGAACTCGAGGTCTCGTGGTGCATCAGCAGCTTCACCCCCTTCGAGTGGGCATAGTCGTTCAGCATCTTGATGTCGAAGTCGGGATAGGGGGTCACGAAGTCGAACACGTCGCGCTTCCACATGTTAGCCCAGTCTTCCCAACCTACGTTCCAACCTTCTACCAACACCTGGTCGAGGCCGTTCTTGGCAGCGAAGTCAATGTAACGCTTCACGTTCTCGTTGTTAGCCTTGTGGGTGCCGTTGGGCTTTACCTTACTCCAGTCGATCTGATCGAGTTTGATCGAGGGGAAGTCGTTGGTGTAATGCCAGGAGCCACGACCTACGATCATCTCCCACCACACGCCGCAGTACTTCGTGGGATGGATCCATGAGGTGTCCTCAATCTTACAAGGCTCATTGAGGTTCAGGATAAGATTGTTCGAGAGCATATCGCGGGCATCGTCTGATACCATCACCGTGCGCCAGGGCGTTTCACAAGGTGTCTGCATCGCACCTTTCAGACCTGTAGCGTCAGGGGTGAGATGACTCACGAAGGTGAGAGGCTCAGGCAGGGGATAGGGCGTGGGTTTCGGATCGGGGGTATAGGCATTGCTGCCACCCATGAGCTTCTCAGAGAGATGTTTTGTTTCGGCATCCACGAGCTCGAGATGCATCGTAGCATAGTCCTGACAGGCAGCCTCATGGATATTGATATACAGGCCGTCGTCGCTCTTCATCTGGAGCGAGGTCTGCACACCTGTCTCAGAGAACACGGCCACTGAGGAGTTGCCCCAGTTCACGGCCTCCTTGAAACGGGCACGGATACCAGAGAGCTTCGTCTCCTGGGTCATCTGCTCCTGGGTATCGTAGTCGCCAGGGAGCCACCAAGCCTTATGGTCGCCAGCCATCGCAAACTCTGAACGCTCCTCCTTGATGAGGAAATAGATCAGTTCCTGCTGCTGGGGGAACTCGTAACGGAAACCGATACCGTCGTCATACACCCGGAAGCGGATGATGATCGTCCGCTTCGTGGCTGGCTGCTCCAGGGTTGCTGCCAGTTCGTTGTAGTGGTTACGGATGTCCTTGGTCTCACCCCATACGGGCTGCCAGGTCTCGTCAAAAGAGGTCGTCTCCTCCTTGGCGATCTTGAAACCGTCCATCAGGTCGGTCTCCTGCATGCCTTTCGAGGCGTGCTTGTCCTTGGCCAGTTCGAGACCCAGGTGCGAGGGCTTCACCACCGCCCGTCCTTTGTAGGTCATCTCATAGACGGGACGGCCCGTGTTATCCACTGAAAACTTCACCTCAATCTGTCCGTTGGGTGACTTTACGTTGCCTGCCATTGCCATCATCGGCACGAGCAGCAGACTCAAGAATAATTTTTTCATTTTCTTCCGCTTTGAATAATTAAAGTGCTGATTTCATTATTGAGTTCGTCGGCTGCCAGCAGCTGCTCGATGCTCAGGTGCATGCGGTAGCGCCAGTAGTGACGAGGGTTGGCTGGTATGTTGATACGCTCTGCATTCTCATCAGGCAGGCGCAGGGCACCGTTGATGCTTATCCAGTCCTGGAACGAGAGCAGGCAGAGCATGGAAGGCGAGGTGAGATGACGGCTCACGATGTCCTTAGCCAGCCAGTCGGGCAGTGGGTGGGGTGCAGGACCGCCGCGATAGAGCATCTCATTGAAGTAGCTCTGTGTGCGCTCCTCGTCTTCGTCCCACCATTGGCGCAGGGTAGCCATGTCGTGGGTGGAGATGGTATCTACACTGCGGTAGGGGTTGCGCGAGAGGTGACCGAAACGGGTGGTCGGATCCTTCGGCATCGACTGGATCTCCAGCGAGAGGATGCGCAGTTCGTTCATCACCCAGGGCACGCACTCAGGCACCATTCCCAGATCCTCTGCACATACCAGCATACGGGTGGCCTGTGTCAGCTTAGGCAGCTTCTTCATCGCCTCCTGGTACCAGAATTGGTTGTTGCGACGATAGAAGTAGTCGTTGTAGAGACGGTTGAAGACGAACTTGTCGTTGTCCCACAATGCCTGATAGATGAAGTCGTTTTGTACACCGATGCGTGGGTGGAACTTATCCTTATTCTTACGG
>ONAE01000108.1 GCA_900315695.1 uncultured Prevotella sp.
AGGACCTTGGCGTGAGAAAGTGAACCGAGAGATGCTTGCTGCCCAGCATTTATACGAACACGATGTCAAGGTTAGCATTGCTAGTTCGGTTGATGATCCAGAATTGCAGGCTCATCTGATAGATAGTCTGGCTCAGACGGACATTGACCTGATGGTGGTTGCTCCCTATGAGGATATACAGATTATCAATGATGCTATAGCCCGGGTTCTTAAGGCAGGTATTCCTGTTGTCAGCTTTGATCGTAAAACTAGTGCAGACTATACTGCTTTTATTGGTGGCAATAATGTTGAGGCTGGTTATATCGTTGGTCAATATATTGCCTCAATAGTCAGAGGTCAGAATCAACCGAAAGGCAAGAAGCCTTTGGTGGTAGAGATCACGGGATTGTTGAGTAGTACACCTGCCCTTGAGCGTCACCGTGGTTTTGAATCGGCCATGAAATCCTTACCAGAGGTGGAGTATATTTGTCGGAAAAGCGATTGGTCGAGTGACGCATCCTGCAACATCGTTACTCAATTGATCGATTCGCTCCGGCGGTCTGACGCCAGCCAGTTGGACAACACCTTTGTATTCTGTCATAACGACGGTATGGCCACGGGAGTATATAAAGCTGTGGTAGAGCAGGACGTTGAGGGGCGTATTAAGATCCTTGGTATTGATGGCATGCCTGGCGAGGGACTGGAGTATGTAAAACTGGGGCATCAGATAGGTACCTATTATTATCCTACTCATGGCGAAAAGATTATAAGACTTGCACTTGATATTTTGACTAAGAGGCCTTATGAACGCGAAAACCCGTTACTGGGTTTTGTTGTCACGCCCGACAATGTAGATCTGGTCATAACAGAGGCTTCAGAGTTGATGAAGCAGAATGATGATTTAGTGACCATTCACGACAAGCTGGAAGACTCAATGGTGCTTTATGACACACAGCGTAAGGTGCTTATCGGCAGTTTTGTTACTATCGCTGTTCTGATCTTGGCTATTATTATGATACTGTTTGCATTGTGGCTGACGAAGAAGAACATACGTAAACGTCAGAACATGAATGTGGAGCAGACGTTGTTCTATACAGATGCCAGTAACCGACGCCTTCACGAGATATTCGTTACGCCAGAAGAAGAGTTGCCTGCTCCCAAGAGTCAGGACATGTTGTTTGCTGAACAGTTGAACGAGGTTATCCTCAAGAACATGTCGAATCCCAATCTGAAGATGGATGATCTTAGCGAGGAGATGGGGCTGAGCCGTGTGCAGCTTTACAGGAAAGTGAAGACCATTACAGGACAGACACCTGTGGAACTGTTACGGCAGATGAGATTGCAACAGGCATACGCATTGCTGGCATCGACCACGAAGACTGTTGGCGAGATTGCATATGAGGTGGGCTTTGGTACCCCTGGTTATTTCTCAACCTGCTTTAAAAAACACTTTGGTAAGTATCCAACAGAACTAAGAGCGGAGTAACTTCCGCTCTTTCCCTTTATATAAAGGGGTGTTGACGTTTTATACATAATAGTCAACGATTGTTTCATGAAACATTTTTGCGAGGTTATGAACGATTTTTTCTATTCACGAGTATGATAAAGTTGTACTTTTGCGGCAAAAATTTAAATTCACAAGAGTACTAACTTTATTAAAATTCGACAATGGAGAAACTAAAAAAACTTTTTCTGAGTTTTGTTCTCTTGTCTGTCAGTACGATCATGTACGCGCAGACGGAGATCAAAGGTACCGTCGTTGACGCAAAAGGCGAAACGGTTATCGGTGCCACAGTGATGGAGAAGGGAACCTCGAACGGTACAATCACCGACTTCGACGGTAACTTCACAATCAAAGTCAAAGAGGGCGCCATCCTCGTTTTTACCTACATCGGTTACCAGACAACGGAAGTGCCTGCACAGCAGGACATGAAGGTTACGATGAAAGATGATGCCGAAGTGTTGCAAGAGGTGGTGGTTACTGGCTATACCACCCAGCGCAAGGCCGATTTGACTGGTGCCATTTCGACGGTAAGCGTTGACGAGATGGCAAAGCAGAATGAAAACAACCCAATGAAAGCTTTGCAGGGTCGTGTGCCAGGCATGAACATCACAGCCGACGGTAATCCCTCTGGTGCTGCTACTGTCCGTATCCGTGGTGTCGGAACCTTGAACGACAATGATCCCCTTTATATCATCGACGGTGTACCTACCAAGGCAGGTATGCACGAACTGAACGGTAATGATATTGAGAGCATCCAGGTCCTGAAGGATGCCGCTTCAGCAAGCATCTATGGCTCACGAGCTGCAAACGGTGTGATCATCATCACCACAAAGAAAGGTAAGGATGGTAAGATAAAGGTTAACTTCGACGGAAGTATTGCCGCTTCTTTCTATACCAATAAGATTGAGACGATGAATGCCAGCGAGTGGGGTAAGGCCTACTGGCAGGCAAGTGTCAACGATGGTCTGAACCCCAGTAATAATAACCTAGGCTATAACTACGACTGGAGCTACGACGCAAAGGGTAATCCTGTTCTGAACGGAATGACCATGAACATGTACCTGGATGAAAATGCTTCTGTACGTGCAGGTGATACCGACTGGTTTAAAGAGATTACACGCACAGGTGTTGTACAGCAGTATAATCTGTCTGTCAGCAACGGCTCTGAGAAGGGCTCTGCATTCTTCTCTATGGGTTACTATAACAACCAGGGTACTATCAAGGACACTTACTTCAATCGTCTTTCTGCTCGTGCCAATGCAGATTACAAACTGCTCAAGGATATTTTGGTTATCGGTGAGAACTTCACAGTCAACCGTACGAAGGGAGTTGACGCACCTGGTGGTGTGCTAGAGCACGCGTTGGAGTTCAATCCTAACTTCCCCATTTATGCAGAGAACGGCAAATATGCTCAGGCTCTTGGTGCTTACTCAGAACGTGAGAATCCGTTGAGCATGATTTCTAATGCAAAAGACAACGAATATACCCAGTGGCGTATGTTCGGTGATGTACACCTCACCATTACACCATTCAAGAACTTCATGATTCGTACTACACTTGGTATGGACTACACCCAAAAGGAACAACGTTTCTTTACCTATCCTATTCCTAATGGTAAGGTGATGCGTACTGACAGTGCTGTAGAGGGTAAGCAGGAGCACAACATGCGTTGGATGTGGAATGCCATTGCAACCTATAATCTGGAGATCGGCAAGCATCGTGGTGATGCCATGATCGGTACCGAGGTGAACCGTCAGGACTATAAGATGTATAGTTCCAAACGTTATGAGCTTGCTATTCTGAATACTGACTATATGTGGCCGTCAGCTGGCGCAGGCCGTCAACTGGCAGATGGCTTCGGAGAAGGCTTCTCATTGGTTTCTTTCTTCGGTAAGATCAACTATACTTATGACGACAAGTACTTGGCTTCTTTTACCATTCGTCGTGATGGCTCAAGCCGCTTCGGTTCTAACAAGCAGTATGGTACATTCCCCTCAGTCAGTGCAGGTTGGCGTATATCACAAGAGAAATTTATGGAGGGTACAAAGGGTTGGCTTGACAACCTGAAGCTGCGTTACTCTTGGGGACAGACTGGTAACCAGGAAATCTCAAACACAGCACGCTATACGCTTTACAAGGCAGTGATCTCCACTGGTCTTTGGGGAAGCGGACAGGCAGGTACTTCTTACGATATCAATGGTACAAATGGTGGTTACGACCTTCCTAACGGCTATGTGCGCAACCAGCGTGGTAATGATGATATTAAGTGGGAGACCACTACACAGCATAATATTGGTCTTGACTTCGGTATCTTAGGAAATGAGATCTATGGCAGCTTCGATTGGTATAATAAGAAGACCAAGGACATCCTCTTGCTGATGGATGGTATTGCTGCTATGGGTGAAGGCGCTGCCCAGTGGATCAATGCCGGTGAGGTAAAGAACAATGGTTGGGAATTCACCGTTGGCTATCGTCATGCTTTACCTAACGGCTTCTCATGGGATATCAACGGAAATATCAGTAAATATAGTAATGAGATCACTAAACTGCCAGAGACAGTAGCTGCTAAGGGTACATATGGCGGTAATGGTGTGAAGAGCGTTGTGGGACATGCGATGTACTCACAAGTAGGCTACATCTACGATGGTATTTTCAAGAGCCAGGATGAGATCGACAACCATGCTGTACAAGAAGGCGCAGGATTAGGCCGCATCCGCTATAAGGACTTAAACGGTGATGGTCGTATCACCGAGGAAGACCAGGATTGGATCTATGATCCGACACCCGACTTTACATGGGGTCTCAATATCTACCTGCAGTACAAGGACTGGGATCTGACCATGTTCTGGCAGGGCGTTCAGGGCGTTGATGTAGATTGTAGAGGCTATAAGTCTCAGACTGACTTCTGGGCAAACTCTGCCATTAATGTTCCTTATCTGAACAAGGGTGTGCGCTTGCTCGATGCTTGGACACCTGCTAACCCTAATAGCAATATTCCTGCACTCACCACATCGGATACTAACAACGAAGGTCGTGTATCTTCTTATTATATCGAGAATGGCTCATACGCTAAATTGCGTACTATACAGATTGGTTACAATATGCCGAAGCAAGTGGTCAATAAACTCCATTTGGATCGTATTCGTCTCTATGCTTCGGCTCAGAACCTGATTACTATCAAGAGCAGCAAGTTCACAGGTGCAGATCCTGAGAATCCAGGATTCAACTATCCTATTCCGCTCAATCTCACATTCGGTGTGAATGTCTCGTTTTAAAAGGTAAATAGTAGAAATAGTAAAAAGAAAATAAAACGATTATGAAGACAAATATAATTTTCGATAAGGTAAGGAACTTGGCTAAAGCGGTTTTACCCTTTTCCCTTTTTGCCCTTTTACCTTTAACAACTGGCTGCTCAAAGTTCCTGGAGGAACAGGTACCGCAGGCTACGCTGACTCAGGACGAGGTGAAGAACCCTGAGTATATCGATAATTTGCTGATCTCAGCATATGCCGGACTGGTAACGATTGAAGACATGAATGCTTCATTCTCACTCTGGAACTACGATACCCGCTCTGACGATGCTTATGTAGGCGGTTCTGACTTCTCTGATGGTGAACCTTTCCACCGTTTGGAAAAGAGTGTTGGTGTGATGACCACCGACTGGCCATTCAGCTCTATCTGGACACGTTTCTATAACTATCTGAGTCGTGTCAACCTGTCGCTCGATGTCTTGGCAAGTGCTGATCAGAGCAATAATACCATCATACAGCGTACAGCCGAGATGAAGTTCCTGCGTGCCTATGGTCACTTCCAGCTGAAGCGCCTGTTCAAGAAGATTCCTTTCGTGAACAAACCTAACATGACAGAAGAGGATTACAACAACCTCTCGAACACAGAATATACCAACGACGAAGGCTGGCAGCAGATCATCAACGATCTGGAGGATGCCTATGCTGTGCTTCCTGTCACACAGGTAGAAAAAGGCCGACCCACCAAAGCTGCATGCGCTGCTTTCCTTGCTAAGGTATATCTCTATAAGGCATACCATCAGGATGATGCTAACAGCAACCAGGTTACCAGCATTAGCGATACCGACCTGCAGAAGGTGGTGGAATATACCAATACCTCCCTCTATGCCGGTTATGGCTTGGAGCCCGACCTGTTCAATAACTTCCGTCCTGAGGAGCAGTACGAGAATGGTAAGGAGAGTATCTGGGCTATCCAGTACTCTAAGAACGATGGTACCGTATATGGTAACCTGAATTTCTCTAACCGTCTGATTGTACCATGTATTCCTAAGGTACACGATTCAGGTTGTGATTTCTACAAGCCGTCTCATAATCTGGTAAACGCCTATCGTACCAATAGCGATGGCCTGCCTATGCTCGACAATTTTAATGATGTCGATTACACAGTAGGTTCAAACCAAACTGTCGATCCCCGTCTGTTCGAGACCGTAGGTGTTCCAGGTACCCCTTATATGTATAACACCAACTTTTTGATCAGTGAGACTAATGCATGGAGCCGTTCTGGTGGTACATTCGGATACTTTGTATCACTGAAGCAGAATGTTGACCCAGCACTGACAGACATCTATCTGTTCCTGTGCGACTCACAATGGGCCAGCTCGATGAACCGTATCGTATTCCGCTTTGCCGACGTGCTGCTGATGCGTGCTGAGGCTCTGGCTCAGCTGGGACAGACCTCTGAGGCTATTGCACTGGTGAATCAGATTCGTGACCGCGCAGCAAAGTTGGCAACTAGTAGTGCAGTATCTGGCTATCCAAACAAATACAATGTTCACTATGCTGTTGGTAAGTACAATGGTTCATACTCAAAGGAGGAGACTATGAAGATTATCAAGATGGAGCGCCGCCTGGAGCTGGCTCTGGAGAGTGAGCGTTTCTTCGATCTTGTACGTTGGGGTGATGCTGCCACCGTGCTGAACAAATTCTATACCACAGAGAGTGAGAAGATGAACTTCCTTGATGGTGCACAGTTTACTGCCAACAAGAATGAGTACCTTCCTATTCCTTGGGAGCAGATGGCTGCATCAAACGGACACTAAAATGTAAAAATGTAAAAATGTAAAAATTGAAGTTATGAAAACGATATATAGCATTATCTGCGCATTATGCGTAATATGCGGGTTAGCTGCCTGCAGCAAGGATCATACGGGCAGCATCGACGTGAGCGGTTCATGCCTTGTTGAGAAGTTCGTGCTGAACGGACAGTATGAAGGCATCATCAACACAGAGAAACGACTGGTGAAGGTGAAAGTTCCTGTTGACTTTGACCAGAAAAGAGATATGGAAGTTACCGGTATTACAGTTTCTCCAGGTGCTCAGTCAAGTATGAATGTAGGCGATCACATCAATTTCGATGCCGACCGTACCTTGCATATCTCAAATGGTGACTTGGTGCTGGACTACCAGGTAAGCGTACGTAATGATGAGGCACTGATGAAGAACTTCATTCTGGAAGGTGTAAGAGGTGCCATCAACCAGCAGGATAAGACTGTCAGCGTCAGTGTCATGGGTAATAGTGGTATCGATCTGACCAATGCCACCTTTGAGGTTGAGCATAGCGAAGATGCTATCTGCTCGCCAGCCAGTGGTACGAAGGGTAACTTCACAGAGCCTTTCCAGATTACCCTGAATGATAATACAGCTACATCAGTCTATACCGTATATGTAACGATGATATCCGATCCTGTAGCTATCTTTGTTGGCGAAGCAGAAAATATTGAACTGCTGAATGATGAGGAGAAGGCTGCAGCCAAGTGGCTCACGGGTAATATCGAGAGTGCGGCATATGCTTCATGGAACGATATTGCCAGTGGTAATATCTCGCTGGAGAAGTGTAAGCTCGTATTCTTCCATCGTCATTGCTCATCATACGGCAATTATAATGGCTTTGTTGAGGCTGAACAGGGTGCTATGACAGCACTGCCGAAGATGAAGGAGCTCTGGCAGAATGGTGTCGGCTTCGTACTCGGACGTTCGGCTGTGAATTACGCTATAGCCCTGGGCGCTATGCCTGAGGATGCTTATCCCAACAATGTCTGGGGTGGCGGAGGCGGCGAAGGCTCCGACCAGATGGGCGATGATCCTTGGCATTTCTATGCTTACGATATCACACACCCGTTGTGGAAGAACCTTAAGACCTATCCAGGTGCAGCCGATAACGCTGTCTATACGCTCGATAAGGATTACACCATCTGTAACACCACATCGCAGTATGGATTCTGGGATACCTATCAGGATGGTAAGGATGCTGTTGAGGCTAAGACTGGCGGTCGCGCACTGGGTGGCGACAACAGCGTGTCATCATGGGAACTGAAGGGTGCTAACGGTGAGTTTGGTAAGGGTGGTGTCATCTGCCTCGGTTCTGGACTCTTCGATTGGAACTCGCCCACACCTTATGAGTCGTACTACCACGACAACATGGGAGCCATCCTGCTCAATGCATTCGATTACTTGACGAAGTAGAATTGGAAATAAAGATAATTTGTAAAATAGATAGTTTATGAAGACAATGATATATTCAGTATTCGCA
>ONAE01000106.1 GCA_900315695.1 uncultured Prevotella sp.
CATACCAATCAACAAACGACATTTGCGAAAAATGCGTTTGTCGTTTTCATAGACATAATCGCCCGTAAGGGTATCTATCTGTTCTACTACGAGATTCCACCCCCGCAGATTAAAATAGCCGACACAAAAGTCCACACGCTTTACACCTACATTAGTAATGATACCCTGTAGTCCTTCTGCGAATTTGGTTTCTATATTATCGTAGATTCTAGCCATAATTAATTTTCTAAAACACTATCCTTCTTCTGTCCAAAGTAAATCATCTACACTCACACCCAATATTTTTGATAACTGGATGAACATTTCCACATTTGGCTGGGCGGCATTAGTCACCCATTTGGATATGACAGCAGGATCTTTATCAAGGATTTCCGACAACTGCTTGTTGGTCATTCCCTTCTCTGCAAGTACCACCTTGAGACGGTTTATTCGTTTACGTTCCATTCCATACTAAATTTGGCTACAAATTTACACAAAAATTCTCAAAGTCAATGTTTATTAAGTAAAAAAGTGGTAATCACGAATCAAAAAAATGTGTTTATATTCAATTATCCTTGCCAATTAGGCGTTTTTCATACCTGTTTGTTAGTTCTACTACCTCATACATAATCTGCACCAACTGCATCATGTATTTCTCCAACTTGTACACCAATGCTGCGGTTCTGCGCTCTGAAAAGTGGCTCTTCAGTTCCTTCAATGTCTGGTTGTAGTTGTTTCCAACCATTCGAAACTGAGCATGAAAGTCGCTTAACTTAGTATAATATTCATGTTGACTTTTGTCGAATGCCACTACATGGAATGGCTCACCAAAGATTCGCGCCTTGATGAATGCGGACTTACTTGTCATGCCTGAACGGTCAAACATCTTCAGAAAACGCATATCATCCTCACTGCTGAAGTTTACGGAATAGCGATTTGTCGCTGGATCTAATTTGGGATTTCTCCCGCCTTTGCTCTTATTGTTTGTCATACTTCTTTTTATTTGGTTGTAAATTACTGTCGTTTTATAGAATCATTGCCAACTGCAAGTTTGGATAGGCAGACCGACTTCTTCGACGAGCGAAGCGGCAAGCCGATTACGGAGGACAGCCACAGCCCTCGGCAGAGCAAGGAGTTTTGTGCCGCAAACGGAGTTTCGTGCAGCAGAAAACATACCTTGCTATGTTCTGGTGAACATAATAATCCGCTTTTAAAGCGGATACTGCATATAGTTAGGTTATTCTATCCATTGCATTTGCCTTTAGTATCTTTTGCGGGTGCAAAGTTACTACGACAAATCCGGTTGGGCAATAGCTATCAACCGCCACTTGCAGCCACTTTGCAGACAAATGTCGTCAGGTCATATGATTTCGTGAATGAATGAGTTCATGAATGCACTGAATCATCAGCATTTCCGCTACTTGAAGCACTAAAGTTTCAGATCAGTGGAATGTCTAACCATCAAGGAACAGAATTGGCAATGTTTTGATGCTTGAACACCTTGATACATTAATACTTTAACGGTTGGGCATTTCAATGCTTTGATGGCTTGTTGAATCAACACAATGATGTCTCAATAGCCAAATGATTGGATGAATGAATAATTGTATAAGTATATACTTATTCACTTATATAATTATCCAGCTATTCATTTCTTTGGGAAAAAGTTTATATAGCTATGTACATACTATGCAAATCAGTCTGTTTTCTTGGGCTAACTTTGCAACCGAAATTAGCGTAAACAAGTAGTAACAATCGATAAATAAAGACAAATGGAAAGAATTGTAATCATCAACGAAAGTACATTCACGAAGTGGATGGAGCGAGTGAAGGAACTGCTGAGTGTCCTGCATCTTCAGGAGCAGCAGATGAAAAACAAAAGTCTTGGAACATGGCTTGATACGAGTGAAGTGTGTGCCATGCTCAACCTCAGCAAACGCTCGGTACAAAGTATGCGGGAGCGAGGCGAATTGCCCTATACCAAGATTGAGGGCAGGATTTATCATCGGGCAGATGACATTGCCAAAATGATGGAATTAATGATGAAAAAATAACAATGGCTATGGAAAGAGATGAATGGAAAAGTGGAATGATGGTGGAGGACGAGCAAATCCTTGACTTTATCAGTGAGATTGACGAGGCAATTGACAAGGCGAAGAAAACTTTCAAGGACTATCGCCCATTGTTGAATGGTGACAGGTGGATTAGCGACCGAGAAGCTGCAGAATTCCTAAAAGTTAGCAGACATACATTATTCATATATCGGCAGAAAGGGCTGCTGCCATACGTGCTGCTCTGTGGCAAGATACTCTATCGGGAACAGGATCTGGAAGAACTTTTGCAACGAAACTATGTACCAGCACTGAGGTAAGCCTCATTATTACGGAAAAGGCAACGGGTTTCCTATTTGGAATTCCCGCTGCCTTTCTTATACTATCACTCTTTGGAGAAATCATCCATGTGGATGGTGATACATACATTCTCGTACATCGGTTTACCCATCAGGCGATTCATAATAAATTGGCGGAACTTGTGACTATTATCGCTGTTGATGGCGTATGCCAGACGGATAACCATTTCCAGATTATACACGTCTATGTTCCAGTTCGGATGATAAGGGAACAAACGGAAAAATCTGTGAGTGTATTCTTCGCGTGCGACACATTTATTATATAAAGAGCGTATCATGCGAAACACGGTGGCTGATGAAGCAAAAAGCATGTCTGCTATCTCGTCCACTGTCATCCACACGTCTTTGTCAGGCATGGTGATAATACCGCCCTCAGTCATTCTGATGATGCCTCGTTCAAAGACATCTTTCGGAATTATTGAGAAGTTTGCTGTTGCCATAGTCGTTGTCATTTTATAAATTTATTATCTGTCGTTCTATTTTCTGCGCTCTATGAGCCTATCCATCTCCTGAGAGATTCGGTTAACCGTAATCTGTGCGTATTTCTGTGTACTCTTGATACTGGAATGTCCCATCATCTTGGAAACGCTCTCCATATTCACACCTGCCGAGACTAACAAGGTTGCATTCGTGTGTCGGGCATCGTGATGGGAGAGGTTACGGTCAAGTCCGAGGAAGATGCCGATAGCCACAAACTCCTTGTATAGTCTGTAATTGGCGTATGGTGGTAAGGGAAACACTGGCTTGCTGTTGTCCATCGTGTTGTAGAGGGCGAGAATCTGCTCGGCTATAGGATGTAATGGTACAAAGGTTTCAACGTCAGTCTTTTGACGACACTTGCGGATGAATCGTCTGCCCCTTGCATCGGTCTGGATGTGTTCCGGGCGAAGCCTTGTCAAATCGACATAAGCCAATCCTGTGAATACCGTAAACAGAAGCATGTGCCTTGCAAGTTCCATCTGCCGCTGTTGGAACGGGTGGGCAAGCAACATTTTGACCTGCTCATGGGTAAGATAGCGGATTTCCACGTTACGCTTTACTTTCTCATATTCAATATCCTCCAAAGGATTGGAGCGTAGTATCTCCTTGTCAACTGCCAGAAACACAAGGCGGCTCAGCCACGCCAGGCAGTCATTGGCAGTCGCGGGACAGAGGTGTTTCCGCTGTCTGAGATAGATATGGTAGTCTTTTCCCAATTGAAGGGTTACGTCAGCAAGGAGCATATCCTCACAATCAATGCTCATCAAGTATTCTTTCAGGCACTTGTTCTTGAACTTGGCAAGTTTGATGGAACCGTTTGATGCTGTGCCAGCACTCTTAACCTTGATTCGCTCCAGTTCCTCTGTTGCCATTTCCATCAGTGTGCGTATCGGCTGGATGATGCCGTTGAGGTGACTTTTCAGCAGTTCTGCACTAACAACACCCTGTTCGTTGAGGAGCCTTTGGTATGTCTGCCCTACTTTCTTGATGAACTCACGAAGGGCATTGGCATCTTTCACTGGGGAGAGAATTACGCCACGCTTGGCCTCCCATTGTTCGGGACGACATCTGAAATCCGTTGTCATGACAGTTTTCCTGCCGTCGATGGTGATTCTGAGCAAAACTGCGGTTGTCCCATCTGTTCTTGTCTTTGCCCTATTGATATAGGGCATCAGTCTGAATGTACTTCTGTTCATTGTCTGTATCTTTATTTGTTCGTGTTTGAAATATGTTTCTGATTGCCAAGTACCAGTACAAAGTCCTTTGTTGCTTCGATGAACTTGTCGGCTTCCTCAAACAGTTTATCCTGAGTCACCATTGCATACACCTGCGTTGTCCTCACATTAGTATGACCGAGCATCTTGCTGATGACATCTATCGGCACGTCATTGGAAAGTGTGAGGATTGAGGCATAGTAGTGCCTTCCCATGTGGTGGCTGATTGGCTGTGTGCAGCCTGCCATTTCTGCTATCTTCTTCAAGTTCTTCAATAGGAAGGCATAGTTCTGGCGGGGCATCAGCGTTGACAGACCTGCATCTTTATACTTATCAAACAGTTCAATGGCTTCTGGTATCAGTTTCACAACAGCCTGCACTCCTGTCTTCTTGCGCTTGTATTTCAGCCACAGGCTCCCTTGCTCATCGTATGACAGGTTATCTTGTGTGACTGATACGGCATCAATATAAGCCATACCTGTGTAGCAGGCTATCAGCAACAAGTCACGTGCAATAATGAGTGAAGGCTTATCTGATGGGATTTGCAGGCTGACTATCCGTTGGAAGTTCTCTGGTGTAATGGTTCGTGGCGACCTCTTCGGTATGGTCGGTTCCTTGTAACGTGCAAAAAGGTACTTGTCTGTCAGTCCGTCTTTATAAGCCCTGTGGCAAGCCTGCTTCAGATAGGTGAAAACTTGTGTGCTGTCGTTGCCTTTTTGCCTTGCCTGCCGATCAGGAAATGCTCGTAGTCACTGATGAACTGATTAGTTATCTGCCCAAAGGCCAGGTCGCATACGCCATAGGTTGCAGATATGAAGTCTGCAAGCGAGTCCTTTACTTGTCTGATACAGGTATAGGTGGCTGGTGTTCTGTCTATGCCTACACGATTCTTCGTATCTTCCAGCAGGATGCCGAAGACTTGCAGGAGCGTTACCTGTCCGTTGACGCTGCCCTGCATTATCTCCTTGACCGTAGTAGCCGTGAAGTCCACATTACGCTTGATGAGGTTGTCCACTGCGGAATTGATAGATAGCAGAATGCGCTCGATCTTGACATTCGTCTCTACCGCTTCCTTGCTCTTTCCCTCCAGTCTGCCTGAACGAGAGTTCCATAACTTGGGGTTACAGGACAGTTTGCATGAGAACTGAGCCATTGAGTTATTGAGGGTGATGCGCCCCATGATTGGTGCTTTTCCCTGCTTATCCAGATTGCTCTTTTTAAGGTAGAGCAACACCTTGAATTTGCTTACTTTCATACGCTTCTGAGTTTTTGAGTGCAAAGTTATACATTCTCAGAACGTCCCCTGCCGTGCAAAATATGCCAGAATATGTATGTTTTTCCGAGTCGTTGGAAATCTCGTACAGACTTCCATGTTTTCACCAAGTGTTACCAGTTACCAAACGCGGTAACCAAGGTAACACTTAGGTAACGGAACAGGCTCAACATTCTTTCCAATCCGAAAGAATCCCAAAAGCGCAAACGACCGCAAATAGACACAATATCAACGAGTTACGCTATCTTACTCGTAACAACCTCATCATTCCCAACAACCTTGATATTCGTTGAAATAGTACGGTTGCCAATTCGTAACCCAGTTTTTCCTCAATCCTCCAGACTGCCTTTATACAAAGAAAAGCTGAGAATTCTTGCAAAGGTACGAAAAGTCGAGAGCAGAACAAAAGATTTTAATCTTTTTTATGCCGAGACAGAGTAACTAAGCTATCTTTAATAGCAATTTATGAGCACTTCCCTCCCTTTTTTGCTTGAAACCCCTTTAAACACTGGGGATACAGCTAGGGAGGGATGAGGCATTTTTGCAAAATTGCTTTATCAGAAGTATTCCCCAATAGTGAATTTGCTTCATGTACAAAGTTACATATTACAGGATGTGATTCTTCACTGTGATTCAGAGTCTGTTCTTTTCTGCATTACCAGCGCCAGTACCCTTATACTTCGACGGGGTGACGTTGAAGCGATAGCGCAGGGAGAGAGTAACGCAGCGAGAATCGTTGTCCTCCATCTTGGTAAACATGAAGCGATTGCTGTAGATCGTGAAGCGACTGATACCCCCGTTGAAGATATCGTTGCCTGAGAGTTTGATGTTAAGGCGACGTTTGCAGAAATCTTTGCTGACACTGAGGGTGAATATTGGGTTTGTACATTCTGATATGGCATTGGCTCCAGTACAGCCATGTGTGTGCATATTGAAGTCCCCCTGTAGTAACCAGTCATGAGGTAGTGCAAGGATGTTGCCCAGTTGTAACGTCATCATAGGTTGGTTGAAGCTCTTCTGCTCGCCTCTGAACTCTGCTTTGAACCACGGCTTCATCAATGAGATATTGTATTGTGGAGTCCATGTGACCTCATGAGCCAATTTTATATTCTTCTGTGCTCCTAATGTGACAATAAGCCAATCAGCATGGTCATAGTTCTTATGGGTAACGAGGTTCACCTTGCTATCATTCTCCAAACTTCCTGCCGTGTAAAGGATTGGATCTACGCAATGGGAGAAATTCACATTGAGATAGAGCCATTTCCACATAGCCATTGTATTTATGTTGTGGTACTTAACCGGTTTCAGATAGGGATTGCCCGTCTGCAAATTCAGGCGGTTCTCATAAACAACATCACTGCTCAACTGCCAATAGGACGGGCGCGTGGTACGCTTGGCATAGCTGAAGGATAATTGCAGATTCTTCACAGACGTTGATAGTGATACCGATGGAAAGAAGTCA
>ONAE01000169.1 GCA_900315695.1 uncultured Prevotella sp.
CGATGAACAAGGTGACTCTGCTCCAGATTCTTCAGTGTCTGCGAGAGCATCTTTTGGGAACAGTCCGTCATCAACCGACGGATTTCATTGAAGCGCAATATGCCCGTCTCGCTGGTGTGAAGCATATAGAGCACCAGCATAGACCACTTGTCGCCAAAACGACTCACTACTTGCCTGATAGGACAGGCCAAATACTCTGCTTTGATATCTGCCATAATATACTTATTAGAGCGCAAAGGTACCCAATAGTTACCGAATTACCAAATTATACTTAGTTAATCTAAGTTAACGCCACTTCCGCAGAAGCCCGATAACATCACAATTCCTACTTTTTGGTAACTATGTCACCTAAAAGTGCCTTCTTGTGGAAATGAAAAACTTGCCGTACCTTTGCAGCGTCAAAACGAACAAATAACATTTTAAACGAATAAGAATTATGAAACAGATTGAGACAATTAAGAGTGGCAAAAATTACAGCGCAGTAAGCGTAGGTAAGATGAGTGAGATTATCGAGCACGTGCTCCCCATGGGACCCAACGTAACCATTCAGGGTAAGGTGTTCGCAGGTCAGGCAGTAGGTGCTACAGGTAGCGAACTGAGTTTCCAGACGCTCGTTCCTGGTCAGGACAGCGGTTTCCTGCACACCCACAAGACTCACGAGGAACTTTACATCATCCTGAAGGGCGAAGGTCAGTATCAGGTGTAGATGGTGAGATTTTCCCCGTCAGCGAGGGCACTATCATCCGCGTCGCTCCCGATGGCAAGCGTGCGCTGAAGAACACCGGCAGTGAGAACCTGACGATGCTCTGCATTCAGTACAAGGCCAATGCCTTCACTGGGGCTGACAGCCCCATGACTGATGGCATAATCCTGCAGGAAGAACTGAAATGGTAAGCGAGATGTTCGAAAAAGCAATTCAGTTTCTGAAAGACCACAAAGAGATTGCCCTTGCAACATGCGAGGGCAATCTTCCTAAGTTGCGCATCTTCCAGATCATGAAGCAGGAAGGGCATGTGCTCTACTTTGCCACTTCTGCCCAGAAGGCAGTCTATCGGGAGTTGCGTCAGAATCCCAATGTTGAGATACTGGCCTACGCAGATAACATATCAGTTAGATGTTCTGGGATGGTAAACTTCAATGTAGAGGACGATGTGAAACGATGGATATATGACAACAATCCCGTATTGCCCCGTCTTTATTCGAGCTATGACCAGATGGAATACTTCTGTTTGCCAATAGCTGAGATGGACTATTATGATCTATCCCCGACACCGCCGGTATTTCATCATTTCGACCTCATTGCAGGCGAAATAGGCAACGGTTTTGTCGGAGATAGATTCTCAAAATGAAAGCCTTTCTTATATGTAGTCTTTTGCCTTGCTATCAAGTTTTGAAAGACGATCAAGGGCAGCTTGCAATGTCTCGTCGCGCTTGGCAAAATGCAAGCATCACGTAATATGCACCTTCGGGATCAGTAAACTCCAATCCGAACTGACGAAGCCCGTCACAAAACAGATGCTTCATGTGAGTATAATGTGCCTGCAAGCCCTCGTAATAGGAATCTGGGAAACATAGGCCAACTGTGGCAGCTTCCATCAGCGGAGCCGCTGCACCGACAGTCAGGAAGTCATGCACCTTCTTCACCCGGTCGATGATGCGTTCAGGGGCAATGACATAGCCCAGCCGCCAGCCTGTGATGCTGTAGGTCTTGGAAAGCGAACTGCACGAGATGGTGCGCTCCCACATGCCTGGAAGTGTGGAGATATAGACGTGCTTGTGCGGCGCATAGACGATGTGCTCATAGACCTCATCGGTTATCACATAGCCGCCTGAATGCATCCTCTATCAGATTGGCATCGAAAGCCAACGTTGGCGGCACGAGCGGGATGTATATCGGCTCAGCACCGCTTAAGATTGTGTCTGCCGTATAGTTCTCATAGAACGGTGAGAAGATGGCCACTTTGTCGCCAGGATTCACAACGGTCATCATAGCAGCCATCATAGCCTCCGTCGATCCACATGTCACCACGATATTCTTATCAGGGTCGATGTCCAGACCAGTGAAATGACTCTGTTTCTTAGCCAATGCCTCACGGAAGTTCTGGGCTCCCCATGTAATCGCATACTGGTGAGGGCCACGAGGGGCAATCTCCGCCAGGCGGTCTGTGATCTCCTTCGGAGGGTCGAAGTCTGGGAATCCCTGAGAGAGATTGATGGCTCCGTATTTGTTTGATATCCGGGTCATCCTACGGATAATGGAATCCGTGAATCCTGCTGTTCTTGTTGATAACGGTCGCATATCCTATGTATCTAATAGTCCTGAAACGATATCGCCATGACGTTTCTCGTCATCCTTCACGCTCTCCACCTCGGGAAAGTCTGCAATCAGATGTTCATAGCCCACTGCAGCATCATACTCGCCTTTGGCTATCATCTTGTAGAGGCGTTTCTTGCCTAACAGATAATAAAGTACAGGCATGATTAGTGCCATCGTTTTCTTGGGCTTTAATGCCTGTTTCGTATAGGCATGGAAGACGCTGGCATGTCTGCCTTCTTCTTTTGCAAGTTGAAGGAAGGCCTCTCGTTCTTTATCTGTCTTTACCACTTTAGCCAGTCTCTGGTACATCAGCACGGCATTTAATTCGCCTTGC
>ONAE01000104.1 GCA_900315695.1 uncultured Prevotella sp.
CGCCAGTGCCCGCATCCTTGTTGTAGCTGATCTTTCCCTCCACGAGGTCGTCCGCTCCCTCTGCCGAGTAGGTGAAGAAGTAGGCTTTGTCGCCCTCAATCTTCATGCCAACGGCGGGGATGTCCTCAAGTTCCTCCTCAGTGTATTTGCCTGAGGCAACAAAAGCGGTGTCATACTCCGTCCAGATGCCCTGCTTTATCATGTTCTCCGCACTGGGATTGTCAGCTGACCCAGTATCCATCAGGCTCTGGCACGATGTAACCATGCCTGTAACACAGCAGCAGAACAACGCTGCCACCACGTAATTAAAAAATCTCTTTGTTCTCATTAGAAATTTAATTTTAGTTATATAATAAATGTAAATGCAAGCATAACTTTCTGCAAAGATAAGTGAATTTTCTTAAATAACCTTACTTTAAGGCGAAAAAAAGCAATTTTTTGCTGATTTTGAAACTCGTTTTGCTGATTTTGAAACAAGCCCCAGCGTTGGATGAAAATTATCCTAACGTGATGTTTTCCACTTCTACGGGCTCGTGAAGGAAGATCTGGGCTTGTTCTTTGAACTTTTCCGGATTCTCAGTGGTGAGGTAGTGTGCCTCACCATTTTTGTTGCAACGCTGCTCAATCTGCGGATGGCGTATGAGGTAGTCTTTCAGGCTCTCTGCCACGTACTCGCCCTGGGGGACGACGCGGACGCCTGCAGGCAGGTATTTTAAAATCTTCGGCATGAGCAGCGGATAATGGGTGCAGCCGAGGATGATGGTATCGATCTGGGGGTCGAGGCGCATGAGCTGGTCGATGCGTTTCTTTACGAAATAGTCGGCTCCTGGGGAGTCTGCCTCGTTGTATTCCACAAGGGGTACCCAGAAGGGACAGGCGACGCCTGAGACCTGCAGGTCGGGGTGGAGCTTATGGATCTCGAGGTTATAGCTCTCGCTCTTGATGGTGCCCTCAGTGGCGAGTACGCCCACGTGACGGCTTTTCGTCAGGTTGCCGATGACTTCTGCCGTGGGGCGGATTACGCCCAGCACACGGCGCTCTGGGTCGATCTTGGGCAGATCTACCTGCTGAATGGTGCGCAGGGCTTTGGCGGAGGCTGTGTTACAACCGAGGATAACGAGATGGCAGCCCATCTCGAAGAGGCGGACGACTGCCTGGCGCGTAAACTCATAGACCACGTCGAATGAACGTGGTCCATAGGGTGCACGGGCATTGTCGCCCAAATAAAGGTAATCGTATTCGGGAAGCAGCTGGCGGATGCCATGCAGGATGGTGAGACCGCCGTAGCCGCTGTCGAAGATGCCAATAGGCCCGGGCTTACTTGAGAGCATCCTGAACCTGTTGGTTGAGGTCGTGACCCATGGCGGGGTTGATGAAGGGCAGAGCCTTCACGTCGGTATCGATGATGAAGGCATAGCCGTTTTCACGGCCCATCTTGTCAAGCACCTCGATGAGGCGGATTTTCAGTGGAGCCATCAGGTCTTGCTCTGCCTTCTCCAACTCCTTCCGGCTATTCTCCTTGAAGGCGATGTTCTTGTCCAACAGCTCCTGCAGCTCCATCTGGCGCTTCTTGAGGATAGACTGGGGGAACTCACGCTGACCTTCGAGGAACTCCTCGTACTTGCGGTTGAACTCGTCTTCCACGCGCAGTGTCTCGTCTTGGAACTGCTGACGGAGATCGGCAAGCTTCTGCTGTACGATGGCGTAGTCGGACATTGACTTCAGGGCTGCAGGAAAATGCACATTGATGTGAGTATGATGGCGAGTCGCTTCATATTACTTCAAGCCAAGCTTTGCCTTTACCTGAGCAGTTACGTCGGTAGAGAGTGAGGTGCTGATGTAAGGGAGTGAGTTGTTCTCCATGATGTAAACATAACCACCTGTCTGACCAACCGACTTGATGGCATCAAGAATCTTGGCAGTGATAGCCTGCATCTTCTCGGATGAAGCCTTCTGAAGAGCCTGGTTGTTGTCCTGGTAGCTCTGCTGGATCTTCTGATACATCTCCTGCAGCTCCTGCTGGCGACGCTGCTTGATGTTGTCGGGCAGAGAAGCCTGCTCCTTGTCGAAAGCCTCACTCTTCTTCTGAAGCTCGTCCTGCATGCTCTTCAGGTCTGCCTCATACTGGCTCTGGAGTGCCTTGATCTCTGACTCTGCCTTTGTGTACTCAGGCATAGCCTGCATGATCTCCTGGGTATTCACGTGACCGAATTTTCCCTGTGCGTTGGCGGTGGTGAAACCGCAGATTGCGCAAATAGCGCAGATAATAAACTTCTTCATTTCTTAATTGTTTAATCTATAATGTTTAATTTTAAATTTTTCTTGTTTAATAAGCGTAGCCGAGCTTGCGCAGCACCTCTGAGCTGATGTCGATACGCGGTGAACCGAAGATGATACCGGTGTCGCTGGCACGGTCGAGTACGAGCTGGTAGCCTCTGAGGTCGGCAATGTCCTTAATGGCATTGTAAATCTCATCCTGGATGGGCGACATCAGGGCGGAGCGCTTCTTGAAGAGCTCTCCCTCAGGACCGAAATATTTCTTCTTCAGGTCGGCGGCCTGCTTCTCTTTCTCGACGATGGCGTCCTGACGGGTCTGCTTCTGCTCCTTGGAGAGGAACACCACCTCGTTCTGATAGTTCTTATAGAGGGTCTGAGCCTCGGTGGTGAGGGCATCGACTTCTGCCTGCCACTGCTTTGACACCTGGTTCAGCTGTTCGTTGGCGCGCTCGTAGGCTGGGATATTCTTGAGGATATACTCCATATCAACGAGGGCAAACTTCTGTGCCTGCATCGTCACTGCCGATGCGGCCATCACTAACATCAATAATAACTTCTTCATATCTGAAATCTAATGTTTAATGTTTTCTGAAATTTAATGTTATTAGAACTCTTGTCCGAGGATGAAGTGGAAGTTGCTGCCACCACGCTTCTGGGCTCCGCTCTGGTTGGTATATACATTGTCGAAACCATAGGCCCAGTCGATACCCATCAGACCTACCATCGGCAGGAAGATACGTACACCCAGACCGGCAGAGCGCTTCATGTTGAAGGGATTGAACTTCTCGACTTCTGCCCAAGAGTTACCGCCTTCCACGAAACCGAGACCGTAGATGGTGGTGTTGCCCAGCATGAACGGATAGCGGAGCTCGAGTGTGAAGCGATCGTAGGCATAAGAGTTATAAGATGAGATCTGGCCTCCCTTCATCATCGTCTCATAAGCCGAAGAGTAGGAGAGGGCACCGTTGTCGTAACCGCGCAGACCGATGGTTTCCTCTGCATAACCCGTGGAGTAACCCGTCATACCGTCACCACCCACGTAGAAGGTCTCGAAGGGTGAGCGCTTGTTTGTATTGTAGGCTCCCAGGATTCCGAACTCTATACGGGTCATCAGCACGAAACACTTCTGACCGCCTGTGAGGGCAGTGAAGGTGCGGGCCTTGAACTTCCACTTGTGATACTCAATCCAGCGATATACATCCTGCAGCTCGCTCTCATAGGTGGCTGAGTTGGGGTTCTTAGCCAGCTTGCTGTAGTCCTTATTGTCGAAGAGCGACCAGGGCGGCGTGAGGGTGACTGATGCCATGAACTCAGAGCCGTGACGGGGGAACAGCTGGTTGTCGGTAGAGGTACGTGAAAGGGTGAGACCCAAGTTGATGTTGTTACAGTTACCGTTGTGGATATAGAAGTAATTCCAGTCGCGCAGCATATAACGGGTATAGCCGAGCACTGCCTGGAACTGGAAGTAGTCATCGGGCCAGCGCAGACGCTTACCCCATCCCACGGTTGCACCGAAGACTGTCATCGTCTTATCGTCGTCGAGCATCGAGTCGTAGTTGTAATAGTTGTTGTTGTACGAACCGATGCCATAGCTGTACATCGCATAGTTGTTGTAGAACGAGTTATTACGATAGAGACTCGAGATATCTGACTGCTTGGAGAAGAACAGACCCACGTTGAAGCTGTTAGGACGCTTGCCGCCAAACCAGTTGGTGCCGTAGTTCGCACTCAGCGAGCTGTAGTATGAACCATTGGTCTGGAAGCTGAAGCCCAGCTGCTCGCCGTCGCCATAAGGCAGGATACCGCGGTGGAGCTTGTTCTTGCCGAAGAGGTTGCGGATAGAGAAGTTGTTGAACTTGATACCGATCTTTCCGATGATACCCGTCTGACCCCAACCGAGTGAGAACTCCAGCTGGTCGTTCGACTTCTGTTCAAGTTTATAGTTGATATCCACAGTACCGTCTTCGTAGTTAGGTACCACATCTGGCACAATCTTCTCAGGATCAAAGAATCCCATGGAGGCAATCTCACGGACCGTACGCTGCAGGGCTTCCTTGTTGAACAGGTCGCCTGGCTTTGTACGGAGCTCACGGCGCACCACCTCTTCATAGAGTCGGTCGTTTCCATAGATGCGGACACGGTTCAGGTGAGCCTGCGGACCCTCTGTCACACGCATCTCCACGTCGATGGAGTCACCGTCGATATTCACCTCTACGGGGTCGATGTTCGAGAACACATAACCGTTGTTGTAATAGTAGTTACCAGCGGCATCATCGTCTTCTTTCAGGCGCTTGTTGATATGCTTCTGGTTATACACATCGCCTCGCTTCATGCCCAGCACGGCATTCAGATAGTCGGTAGTCACAACGGTGTTACCCACCCAAGTGATCTCACGGATATAGTATTTATCTCCCTCGTCGAGTTTCACATGGATATCCACGTGCTTGTCATCATAGGTGCTCACGGAATCTACGAGGATGGTGGCATCGCGGAATCCCAGTTCGTTGTATTTCTCAATCAGGGCCAGCTTAGCATCCTTATAGCGCTCATCGGTGAATTTCTTTGATTTGAAGAGGTTGATAAGCTTACCTGACTCATGGATCTTACCGAAGGAGCCTTTACTGAAGAGCGTACCCTTGATCTTCGAGTCCTTCAGTTTCTCGTTACCATCGAAATAGATGCGGTGAACCTTCATCTTGGCTTTCTTGTCGATGTTCACATCAAGCAGCACCTGGTTCTTGTCGCTTGGGTTCTCCATCTGCACGATGTCGATCTCTGCATTCTTATAACCCTTCTCATCGAAGTATTTCTTGGCCAGGATCTTCGCACGGTCTATGACGTTACGTGTCAGACTCATGCCTCTCACCATACCGAGTTTGGTCTCCAGATCCTCGCGCTCCGACTTCTTCACACCGTGATAGCGGATGGTGTGGATGCGGGGGCGCATGCCCAGATGGATACAGAGATAGATCTTTGAACCAACGATGGAGTCGGCGGTGATGCTGACCTTTGAGAAAAGTCCGTTGCGCCAATAACGCTTCACGGCCTCCGTAATCTGTGAGCCTGGTACTTCTATCTGCTGACCGACACTCAGTCCGGAGAGTCCTGTAAGCACATAGTCCTCATAACCATCGACTCCCTCGACAGCGATACCAGCAATCTCGCAGGTACGTGGCGTACCGGCATAAGAGATGTCAGGGTTGACAATCTTGTCCTGCGCAATGGCGCTTAAAGGTGAAAAGGTAAGCAGGTAAAAAGGTAAACCCCATTTTACCGTCCCTAATACCTTATATATATATATATTGAAAGTCACTTTCTTTTTTCTTTTTTACCTTTTTACTTTTTACTTCTCTTCGGCTTCTACCTGTGCCTCGGTCTTTCCGAAGCGGCGCTGGCGGTTCTGGTAGTTGACAATGGCCTTGTATAATTCTTCTTCATCGAAGTCGGGCCAATAGGTGTCACAGAAATAGAATTCTGAATAGGCACATTGCCAAAGCAGGTAGTTGCTGATGCGCAGTTCACCGCCTGTACGGATAAGCAGCTCAGGGTCGGGCATGAAACTGGTCCACAGATGGTCGTTGATGGTCTGCTCGGTAATCTCCTCGGGTTTGATTGTTCCCTTCTTTACCTCTTCGGCAATCAGACGGGTAGCACGTGTCAGCTCCAATTTCGAAGAGTAACTCATGGCAACCACCATTGTCATGCCGTCATTGTCCTTAGTCAGATCCTCCATGTAGCGAATTTTCTCCTGAACACTTTGGGGCAGACGCTCTTTGTCGCCAATCAGCTGGAACTTGATATTGTTGTCTGTGAACAACTCCATCTCGATGAAGCTGAGCACCAGTCCCATCAGGGCCTCAATCTCGTAGGCGGGGCGGTTCCAATTCTCGGTGGAGAAAGTGTATAGCGTCAGGTATTTCACTCCCAGTCGAGCACACTCCGCAGTTATCTTCTTCACAGTGTCTAGTCCTGCCTTATGGCCAAATGTGCGATCCAGCCCACGTTCGGTAGCCCAGCGTCCATTGCCATCCATGATCATGGCGATGTGCTGGGGAATTCGATTCATGTCCAAAAGTTCTTTCATATATCTTTTCTTATTATTTTCTATTTTTATTCCTGATGACAGGTCTTGCACTTTTCCCAGAGGTCGTAGGTCACAGACACCTGGAAGGCGTGGTAGCAATCGGCGTTCTTAAATAGCCCGCTGCTCTTGATGCCATATACGTCGGCCTTTCCGTCGAGATAGTCGCTGGGCGTAAAGCGTATTGCCCATTCTGCTATAACATTCAGGCGCCTGGCGACTTTCCATTTCACACCTGCTCCCAATGGCAGGTTTACCGTAATGCCCTTGTTCAAACCGCTGTGGTGGGTCATACCCAGTCCGATGGCGATAAACGGGGTCACCGGGCGTGCACCCCTGTATTCTCTGCCTGTGCCGTAAGGCCAGAAGTTGTACTCAAACCTGAAGTCGGCTTCAGTGAGCTGGTGGCTAAAGTCGTATGGCTCTATCGGATACCAGGTGTCCACATCTGCGGTGGAGCCTTTGATCTTGCCAGTGCCGATATCGAAGCCCAGGGCCATTCGCGGATTGAGGCGGCATTTCGCCACGAGTGCTATCCAGGGCTGTATGCCTTTGAAGAAACCGCCGCTGAAATCACCCGAGTAGGTGATACCTCCGAAACCTGCGCCCACCTCAAGCCTGTATTCCGGCTCATCCTGTGCCATGACAGCTGGTGTGGCAAACAGCGAAGCGACTATCAGCAGCAGTACTCTCATCGCTACTATAGTTTATTTCTCCAGAATATGACCTCTCCAGACTTTTCCTTCATCCAGATCCTTAAACCAGAGGTATCCATTATCGGTGGTCACTTCGAAGTTCAGCAAATCTCCATCCTTATTCGGTAAAACATACAATTCAGGATAATTTTTCCACGTGATGCCACCATCGCGGCTCTCATAGATGCCGTCAACGACGCAGAAGGCCAGTACGGCATGATTGAAATATACTAGTGCTTTGGGGGCGGCAGGGAGTGTGTATAAGTTGTACGACTCAATGGGCATATATGTCCACTCGCCGATAATGCCAAATTTTGAATCTTCCACTATCTTACGCCAGAAGCTGCTTGAAAGGTCATCGGTCATATTGCCAATCATCAACACGTAGTCATCTTCGGAATCCGTTGCCATCGGATAAGACACAAAATCGAAAATGTCTAATGGCAGTAATGACGGATCAGAGTCCAAATCGTCTTCTATCCAGATTGAGCCGTTATCACGGGACACCATCAGCTTGCCGTCGTTGCTGTAGGCATAAGCCTCTTTGCGAGCGGCACCAATGAATGTCTTCAGACCTGCCTCTTTCACGATCTTTTCCCATTTAGCCTCTTCCTCAGCCTGCTTGGTGGGGAACTCATTAACGGGGCGTTCTTCCCAGATCAGCTTACCAGTGGCTGCCTGATGCTTATTCACCGTTACCTGATAGCTCTTGTAGAGTTTCCCGTCGGTATTATAGGCACGGATCTCTCTCGGTGAGGTGAAGTCAATGGAGTCCACACTGCTGTAGAAAATCAGATCATCATTCTCCTTGGCCTTGATAAACAATGTGCCCGTACGGTTCGATGCCGTCAGTGACACCAGTACGTGAGATAAGTCGCAGTCGCTGGGCAGAGAGTCGGTATTGAAAATCTTGCCGTTAGCATGATCGATAGAAAACTTCGGAAAAGTGGTCAGTTTCTTCACATAGGTCGTATCTTTGCCTTTGGCAGTCGTGGTGTGAATCTTTCTGTTCACTGCTGTCAATTGCATGTTGGTGATAGTCGTTTCCTGGTACACAACCACTTCTTGCTCTTTGTCGCTAAAGCACGACAAGAGACAAGATGAACCGACCAAAATCACACATAACGTGTATATATACCTTTTCATCAATAATTGTAAATTTCGAAATTCGGCTGCAAAGTTACGCACAATTCCTCAAAATCAGGTCATTTTCACCTTATAATTAAAGAAAATATGATATAAATTGACCGATTTTAAGTTAGTTTAGGGTTTTTAGACGAAAAAAGAGTGTGGTATGAATCGCTCACCCCACACTCTTTTCAACGGACGTCGGTATGCATCAGAGTAACAATGCTTAGAACTGTCGCAAGTGCTACAGTCACCAACGTGACCATTGTTTGAAAATCTAATAACATAATCTTTACCTTAAAAATCCGGCATTGCCGGCAAACTATAAACCTAATGAATATAATGACATAATCTCACGATTACTTATTGCAAAGGTACGAAGTTTAGACGATTCGGGCAACAAATAAGGGCGATTCCCGAAGAAATCGCCCTTTATTTTGATGTAGGTCAAAAAATACCTATTACAATTTCGGACCTGCAGCTACGAGAGCCTTACCAGCCTCGTTGCCCTCGTACTTCTTGAAGTTCTTGATGAAGCGGGCAGCCAGATCCTCTGCCTTCTTGTTCCACTCAGCTGCATCAGCGTAAGTGTCACGAGGATCGAGGATAGCGGGGTTCACGTTAGGCAGTGCTGTGGGCACCTCGAAGTCGAAGTAAGGAATCTTCTTGGTCTCAGCCTTCAGAATAGCACCGTCCAGGATGGCATCGATGATACCACGTGTATCGGGGATAGAGATACGCTTGCCGGTACCGTTCCAACCAGTGTTCACGAGGTAAGCCTTGGCGCCGCTCTTCTCCATCTTCTTAACCAGCTCCTCAGCATACTTTGTGGGGTGCAGCTCGAGGAATGCCTGGCCGAAGCAAGCAGAGAAAGTAGGAGT
>ONAE01000103.1 GCA_900315695.1 uncultured Prevotella sp.
GTTTCATTACTTTTTCTGGAATACACGTACGTAATCCACTTCCATGGTCACCGGCAGGGCACTCTCATCGACACCCTTATAGCCGCCCCAGTCACCACCCCATGCAAGGTTGAAGATGACATAGAAAGGAGCATCGTAGGGCCAGTCGTCGTGACCGAGTCCACGGTTATCGTAACTCAACTGCACCTTACCATCCACGTAGGTCGTAATGTTCTGCTGTGTCCAAAGGATGGCGTATGTATGGAACTCACCCTCGGCTCCCGCACAATACATGGCATGGGTAACCTGCGTGTTATTCGAATGAACATGGGCATTGGCATGAAGGCTCGATGACACTTGATTGGGATCGGCACCCACCTCTTCCATAATGTCAATCTCGCCATCGGCAGGCCATGAACGGAAGTTTACAGGCATCATCCAGAAGGCGGGCCAGGTGCCCTTGCCCTTTGGCAGTTTGATGCTGGCTTCGATGTAGCCATATTTCCAACCTTCCTTCACGTGAGCATAAACACGACCTGAGTATATCTTTCCGTCCTCATTGAAGCAACGTATCTTCAGCGTGCCATTATTCACTGTAGTCACCTCTGTGCCTTTGGGCGATACATGGTTCACGTAGTTCTGAAGTTCGTTGTTCACCCAGTGGTCTTTCTGCACCTCATGTGTCCAGTCGGTGCTGTTCAGTTCGCCAGACTCGTCGAACTCATCGTGCCACACCAGCTGATAGCCGTCAGGTGCATCGTAGGTAGCCTTCTCTGCAGCTGCCTGAGTCACAGCAATGTTCTTACGGACAGTACCCGACATAACTGTGATGGTGCCAGAACGCACCTCTGTATAAGGATTCTCTGGTACTGTGACGGTTATAGTCCCCGACGAAGAACCCGTATTCTGGGATTTCACTGTAAAGAAACTACCTGCATCAGCTACTGCGCCCCACTCATTACGTGTGGTCGTCACGTTGACGGTATATGTGCCGCCGGCAGTCGGAGCAGAAATAGTCTCAGGTGAGACAGTAATGATAACGGATGATGAGCCACCACCGCCCGGACTGTCGTCACCGCCGCAGCCCATAAGGGCCACGGCGAACGAGAGTAGGATGGTATGAATCATAATATTCTTCATTACTGTGCTTCTTTAAAGACAATGTTACTGATTTTAACCTTCGCTCCAGCAGGAGAACCGCCGAAGTCAAAGAACAGACGGATGGCTGATGCATCAGCTCCCTCATGGGTCTTCACGCCCTTCCATGTGAAACGGCGCACATCACCACTAGCCACGTCATGACGCTCTTCGGTAAACCAGTTGGTATCTCCAGAATCAGTCAGCTTCATTGTAACGCCAGGCAGGTCATAGTCAGATTCTATGTCGAACTGGAAGTTATAGGCTTTGTCTGCAGATGCCGTCAGTTTGGTGTCGATATGGAACTGTCCCTGCCACTGACTGCCACCGAGACCCTCAGGAAGTGTAAGCTCATAGGCATTACCTGTCTTTGTCACCTCCGAATAAGAGATTGGACTCCAGCCGTCATCAGCAAAATAATAGCCGAATGCATCGAAGGCAGAACCATCGTCAACAGCCTTCCATAGGTTGTCTTCATCATCGTAGTTCAGGACTACAGCCTCCTCGAGATAGATCTTGCTGATCTTTACGTTTGTACCGCTAGGAGAGCCGCCGAAATCGAAGAACAGACGGATGGCTGATGCATCAGTACCTTCCTTCAGAGTGACGCCTTCACGCTTGAATACGAATCCGCCAGCAGGCACATCAACACGCTCCTCGATGAAGAAGTTCGAGTCACCGGAGTCGGTAAGTTTGAAGGTGACACCCGGACAGTCGTTTGTAGTCTCCATCACCAGATAGAAATTATAGGCCTTCTCAGCAGATGCCGTCAGCTTGGTATCGATATGGAACTGTCCCTGCCACTGAGAACCACCAAGTCCTTCCGGCAGTGTGATTTCATACGTGTCACCGCTATGAGTAGCCTCACTAAATGCGACAGGACTCCAGCCGTCATCAGCAAAATAATAGCCGAATGCATCAAAGGCAGTGCCATCGTCAACAGCCTTCCACAGGTTGCTGGAAGAAGCGTAGTCCCAGTCCATCACAGCCTCTGGCTCGTCTGGTCCGTCACTTGGATCCTTGGTGGTCAGCATGAAGCGCCAGGTGATACCATCGCCTTCATAGAGCAGGGTCATGTCCGTATCCGTCAGTTTGCTGACGGTGAATACGGGGTCGTTATACTGCGCATCGCTGGAGATATAGGGGAACAGTGTCTGGGCAGGGAGACGGAGCAATATCTTGTCACCGTCGGCATCAAACGAATAGGTAGAGTTCTGTTCGCTGACTTCAGCCATGTAGTCGTTGCCGTCGTTAGTGTTGAAGCTTGAGAAAGCATTGACATCCTTGTTCACATAGACTGTGCCACCTTCTCCAGGATTATAGGTATATTGGCGATCAGCGGTGAAGGTGATGCGGTCGTCATAGACACCCCAGTCAGCCTTGTCGTTGGGAGCAGCGCTCCACCAGTTGCTACCATCGGTACCCGGCTCACCGCAACCCATGTGACCAACCTCAGCATAGTTGATGCGCCACTCTCCGGTGATACGGTTGATGTAAGGGGTGAAGTCGATGATGGTATTGTCGAAGGTGAACTCTTTGAATACAGTTCCCTGACTGAAGCCGTTTTTGTTACCGATACGGAGTTCCAGAGTGTGCGTTCCTGCTTTACTGTTGGAATAGGCACCTTGAGTTAGTGTTGAGTAGGTCTTGCCGTCGAGCAACCAGATGGGATAAGTTGCTTTTTGAAGCCCGGCAACGGTATATGTGGCCTGATTAACTGTCTGATCAACAGTCAACTGAATATCCACGCCAGAAATGGAGGGTATACCGTTCTGATCAGGTGCATCAAATTTCTCAGGTGAGCAAGCCGTGAAAGCAGCCACTGTCACCATAAGTGTTCCACCAAATAATTTAAATATCTTGTTCATATGATTGTCTTTTTGAATGAATTAATAACTGCCGTTTTGCTCCATTGTGCCACCTGTTGCATCGATATCACTCTGCGGGATAGGCAGATAGCGATAGTTCTCGTTCCAGTCGGCCTTGCGATAGCCGCCCTCGTCGTTGGCAGCTGTCAGCACGGATGCGGCCTTACCAGTGCGAACGAGGTCGTAGTAACGCTTGCCCTCGCCAAGGAATTCAAGACGACGCTCGTTGATGATGTCATCAATAGTGACATCATTAAGGTTGCTAAGACCTGCACGCTGGCGAACCTGATTGACGTAGCCTGCAGCCTCAGAGGCACTTCCACCAGTCTGCAACAAGAGTTCAGCGGCATTGAGCAGAGTCTCTGCATAGCGATACACGCGCTCATTATTGTTGAAATTCACGTCGCCATCACCGTTGTGACCGACATTGTCACCCTTGTGAGGCATATACTTGCCAAGCATATAGCCGGTGTATTGCCAGCCGCCACCTCCAGGCGTCACAGTACCATTGGCCTCCATGTCGAAGATGGTTACAGGACCGCGTTTGTCTTCTGGAGAGAAGAGAGTGGCCACATGCTTAGGCAGTGCAGCAAAGCCCCAGCCTGCCTCAATGTTGCAGTCTGCATTGGGAGTGAAGTCACGTGGACCGCACAGACGCGGTGTGACAGTACCACCGGCAGCAAGGATATTACCCCATGAGCGTGGTGAATTCTGACAGTAATAATTGATCTCAAAGATGGACTCTTTGCTCCACTCGCCACTTTCGAGCCATATACCGGCAAAGTCATCCACAAGACCGAACTTACCGCTGCTGATAATGCTCTTCATATAATTCAGGGCTGTTGCGTAGCGAGACTGATCTTTCTGGATCATCACCATGTCAGCATAGAGCATCTGAGCCATCGGCTTTGTTACATGACCTGCCTCGCTGAGGGGATATTCATCCTTCAGTGCTCCATTGGTAATGATATCTTCCAAATCTGTAATCACCTTGGCATACACTTCATCAGCTGTAAGTTGCTCTGAAATGTATGGAGACGCCAGATTCTCGAAATAGCATGGAATGTTACCATAGGTCTTCCAAAGAATGCTGTAGTAAAATGCACGGAGTGTGCGTGCCTGACTGACGATGTCGGCCTTCTCGGCGGCAGTAATATCGCCGGCCTCTTCTGTCCAATCAGCATACTTGATGCAGTCGTTGCTACGCTTCACACCTGAGAAGCCATCGCTCCACCAACCTGTTGGCGTCATCAGAGAAGTCAGGTCAGCATAGGTGAACATGGCCTGCAAAGAGGGCTGGTCACTGTTACTGCTTCCGTTTGGATACAGGTCGTCAGCTCTGAAGTCAGAGTAATGAATGGCATTGTAGTTACCTGTAGTTCCCTGGTCGAACCAGTGCAGGGGAGCGTATGCAGCTATCAGGCTCTCCTCCAGATGCTTTTTTGTCTTGTAGTAATCCTCCACGGGGAAGTCCGTAGGATTCTCTACCTCTAAGAAACTGTCCTTACAACTGGTAGCGACGAAGGCAGCCAGCGAAAACAATCCTATGGTTAAAATCTTATTTGTTTTCATATTTACTTGCTTTTTATGAGTTAGAATGTAACATTAACACCGACTCTCCAAATGCGAGACTGGGGATAGATACCGTAGTCAACACCCAAAGAAGTTGTGGTAGAAATTTCAGGATCAAAGCCATGATATTTGGTAAATGTTGCCAGATTCTCTGCTGACACATAGAAACGCAGACGGCTGATGAAAGCCTTTTTGCTCAAGTACTCAGGGATTGTGTAGCCCAACTCGATGTTCTTCAGACGCAGATAACTGCCATCATAAACATAGAGGTCAGAAGAAACCCAGTTGGAAGAGTTACCCTGTTCCAGACGGGGGAATGAGTTGCTTGAACCCTCACCTGTCCAACGACCAAGATAATAGGTTGGCATATTGATGGTAGCAAGGTCGTTACGGTGGGTGGCATCATAGATGTCGTTACCCTGTGTACCCTGCCAGAACATCATGAAGTCAAAACCTTTCCAGGCAGCATTGAAGGTCATACCGAAAGTCCAGTCGGGTGTACCCTTACCAATCTTCGTACGGTCATCATCATTAATCTGACCATCGCCGTTCATATCAACGAAACGGAGGTCACCTGGACGAGCATTGGGCTGAATCGGACCGTTAACACCTGCATAAGAGTCAATCTCTGCTTGGTTCTGGAACACGCCAGCAGTCTTGTAGCCATAGAAATAGGGGAAAGGCTCGCCGTCCTGAGCACGAGAGATATTACCACGCTCCTGAACATAGTCGTAGAGTTGATAACCAGTGTCATTACCCAACTTGATCAGTTTATTCTTCAAATAGGAAACGTTAGCCTTCACACCGAACTTGGCATCTGAAATGTGCCACTTATAGCCCAGTTCAAACTCAACACCGGTATTCTCCATGTCACCGACATTAGCAATCGGCTTCGACTCACCTACATACGACGGGATAGGCATTTCCTTCAACATGCCGTTGGTCTTCTTCTTGAACCAGTCAACAGTAAATGTCAAGGCATTGTTCAGGAAGCCGAAGTCAAGACCTACGTCGTACTGTTCTGACTCCTCCCACTGAATATCGGGGTTACCGATGCCGGCAGCCTTGGAACTTGTTACCTCCTTCTCGCCGCCTGCAGCACCAAAAGCATAGTTGTTACCGCCTTGGGTATATACAGTGTAGCGGAAATCACCGATATTGTCGTTACCGTTCTTACCCCAGCTGAGACGAAGTTTCAGGTTGGTCAGCCAGCTGCGTGTCTGCTCCATGAATTTCTCATTTGTGACATTCCATCCGAGAGATACAGAGGGGAACGTACCATATTTATTATTAGAACCGAAGCGGCTCGAACCGTCACGACGGACAGTGGCCTGAAGCATGTAACGCTCATCGTAGTTATAGGAGAGACGGGCAAAGAGCGACGACATGGTGTGCTTGACACCAGGACCGCCCCAGGCATTAATCTTTCCATCAGCCTGCAGACCTTCTGCTGCGTTGATATAAGGCTTGTCGTAAGAGCGCAGGTCGCGACGTGTACCACCAAGCGTATAGCCGGAATTCTCGAATGCAGACTGACCAAGCACGACACCGATAGTGTGCTTGTCGAAAGTCTTATCGTAAGAGAGCACATTTTCAATCTGCCACACTGTACCACGATCACTCTCTGAGCCAGCCTCTGAGAAGTTCTGATGGCGCGTGGGTGATGTCCAGTTAGGAATAGAATACCAGTCGCTGCCCCAGAAAGACATGTCTGCGCTATAACTGGTACGGAACTTCAGTGCATCCCAAATATTGAGAGTTGCAGAGAAACTTGCCACGAACTTATGACTCCATCCTTTACTTGCCGGGAGTGCAAGACCTGCCAGCGGGTTGGACAGCTCATTATAAGAGACACCAGGGAGATTCACCAGACGACCATCCAGATAAAGCGGTGTGTACTCGCCAGGGAACTGATTGGTCATCGACTCAATATATTCGGCCTCTTCTGCAGGATCAACATAAGCGTCGATTGTAGAAGGAAGCGAGAGAGCCTCACCCAGACGAGATCCATACTGGTCGTTCACGCCAATACCGGAACTCTTCACGCGGGCATACGACAGATTAACGTTCACATCCAACTTGTTCAGCCAGTTGCGTGTCTTGGTCTCGTCGAATACGACAATGCCTGTATTGCTGCGCAATGTCAGACGGTTATAGTTGGACTGTCCGAAATTACCACCGACAATACCTTCCTGATCATAATAACCGAGAGAAAGATAATAGTTGACACGCTCTGAAGCGCCACTCAGTGTTACCTCATGATTCTTCACTGGAGCATTGTCGTTGAAGAGCACATCCTGCCAGTCTGTTCCAGAACCCAATGAATAAGGATCGGCATACTGAGGAGCCTGACCAGCATTGACCAAAGACTCGTTACGCAGCAGAGCGTACTCAGTAGCATTGAGCACGTCAACATGTCTCCAAGGATTCTGCCAGCCATAAGAGAAATTGTAGCTAACAGTGGCTTTGCCCAGCTTACCTTTCTTGGTGGTAATCAGCACAACACCATTAGCAGCACGGGCACCATAGATGGCACCTGATGCAGCATCCTTCAGCACCTCGATAGACTCGATGTCAGAGGGGTTGATATAGTCGATACCACCCTCAATAGGCATACCATCGACAATGTAAAGAGGATCGGAGTTTGTCACAGAACCATTACCACGAATACGAATGCGTGCGGATGCACCTGGCTGACCAGAAGAGGTCGTTACGTTTACACCTGCAGCCAGACCTTTCAGGGCATTATCAACGCGTACCGGTGCCTTTCCTTCGAGGTCGTCTGCACTCACTTTGGCAATAGAGGCTGTCACAACGCTCTTTTTCTGCACACCATAACCAACAACAACCACTTCCTCCAGCAGCTTGTCGTCTGGTTTCAACGTAATCTTGATGCCATTGGCAGCTTTTACCTCAGCGGTAATGTAGCCTACGTATGAAATGGCAATCGTAGTACCAGCATCAACCTTCAGAGTGAAATTACCATCGAAATCGGTAATGGTCGC
>ONAE01000100.1 GCA_900315695.1 uncultured Prevotella sp.
AGCAGCCATACCAGCGAGGTCCTCAGGAGAGGTCTCGATACGTACGAGCACTACCTTGTGGCCGTCCTCGTGCCAAGCCTTGGCGTCGTCAGCATGGAACACAATCTGACCACAGGCAGCACCAGGAGATGCGGGCAGACCCTGAGCAATAACCTTGGCAGCAGCCAGTGCCTTCTTGTCGAATATGGGGTGCAGCAGCTCATCGAGCTTGTTGGGCTCGCAACGCATGATAGCGGTCTTCTCGTCAATCATACCTTCGTGGAGCAGATCGATAGCGATCTTCACCATAGCAGCACCTGTGCGCTTACCGTTACGAGTCTGCAGGAACCACAGCTTGCCCTCCTGAACGGTGAACTCCATATCCTGCATATCGTGGTAGTGGTTCTCAAGGTTCTCCTGAATCTGATTCAGCTGTGCATAGGTCTCGGGCATTGCCTCCTCCATAGAAGGATACTTAGCTACGCGCTCAGCCTCAGAGATGCCAGCACGCTCAGCCCAGCGCTGAGAACCAATCTTCGTGATCTGCTGTGGGGTACGGATACCAGCCACAACGTCCTCACCCTGTGCGTTCACCAGATACTCACCGTTGAACAGGTTCTCACCGTTGGCAGCATCACGGCTGAAGCATACACCAGTAGCAGAGGTGTCACCCATGTTACCGAATACCATTGCCATCACTGATACGGCTGTACCCCACTCGTCGGGAATTCCTTCCATCTTACGATAGAGGATAGCGCGCTCGTTCATCCAAGAACGGAACACAGCGCAGATAGCGCCCCAGAGCTGCTCGATAGGATCGTTGGGGAAGTCCTTACCAGTGCGCTCCTTGATGGCAGCCTTGAACAACTGAACCAGTTTCTTCAGCTCGTCAACGTTCAGGTCCTTATCCAGCTTCACGCCACGCTCTTCCTTCACCTTCTCGATAATCTCCTCAAACGGGTCGATGTCGGTCTTGTTGACAGGCTTCATCTCCAGCACCACGTCACCGTACATCTGTACGAAACGACGATAGGAATCATATACGAAGTGAGGATTCTGGGTCTTCTTCACCATACCCTCAGCCACCTCGTCGTTCAGACCGAGGTTCAGGATGGTGTCCATCATACCAGGCATAGAAGCGCGGGCACCAGAACGTACAGAGACAAGCAGGGGATTCTCCTTGTCGCCGAACTTAGAGTTCATCAGTACCTCGATGTGCTTCACAGCAGCCATCACGTCGTCGTTCAGCAGCTCCATAATCTTCTGCTGACCAACCTGATAGTACTCGTTACAGCAATCGGTTGTGATTGTGAAACCTGGAGGAACGGGAACACCAAGCAGGTTCATCTCGGCAAGGTTAGCACCCTTACCACCGAGTTCCTCACGCATAACACCAAGCAGGTTCATTTCGGCAAGGTTCGCACCCTTACCACCGAGTTCCTCACGCATTTTTGCATTACCTTCGGCCTTACCATTACCGAAGAGATAGACTCTTTTTTGACTCATAAATTAGTTATTTATTGAATGATTATAAATTGTTTTTTATTTAATTCCGCAAAGTTAGTGAAAATCATTGAAAAATCAAAGAAAAAAAGACGAAAAATAGAGATTTTGATATAATTTTCGTTTTTTTTGCTTTCTTATTCGTACCTTTGCACCCTAAAAATCAAATTATGGGAAGAAACAAGAAACCATTACCGCTCCTTGAGAGCGTGACGATAGAGGCTGTGGCCGCTGAGGGCAAATGCCTGTTCCACTGGCAGGAACTGGTGGTGTTTGTACCGTTCTGCGTGCCTGGTGATGTCTGCGATGTACAGATCAAGCGCAAGAAGCACTCCTTTGCCGAAGGCGAAGTGGTGAGATTTATAGAATATAGTAAGGTACGCGCGATACCCTTTTGTGAGCACTTCGGCGTGTGCGGCGGTTGCAAGTGGCAGAACTTGCCCTATGAGGAACAGTTGAAGTTCAAGCAGCAGCAGGTGAAGGATCAGCTGACGCGCATCGGTAAGGTGGAGCTGCCTGAGTTTAACCCGATCTTAGGGAGCGTGAAGACACAAGCCTATCGCAACAAACTCGACTTCGGCTGTGCGAACAAGCGCTGGCTCACCAGTGAACAGCTGAAAGATGAGTCACTGGTGAAGAATACTCCTGCCATCGGATTCCACATCACAGGTGCATTCGACAAGATCCTGCCCATCGAGAAGTGCTGGCTGATGGACGACCTGCACAACCGTATCCGCAACGAGGTGCGCGACTATGCCATCAAGAACGGACTGTCGTTCTTCGATCTGAGGGCTCAGGTGGGTTTATTACGCGATGTGATCATCCGTAATTCAGCCACTGGCGAGTGGATGGTGATCTTCCAGTTCCACTACGATGAGACAGGTGGCGAACAGGAGGCACTCGGACTGATGCAGCATATCGCTGACACCTTCCCGGAGATCACGTCGCTGTTGTATCTCGACAACCAGAAATGCAACGACACCATCGGCGATCAGGACATCTTGGTATTCAAGGGCAAGGATCACATCTTTGAGACGATGGAGGATCTGAAGTTCAAGGTGGGTCCCAAGAGCTTCTATCAGACGAACACTGAGCAGGCTTACCACCTCTATTGCGTCGCCCGCAACTTCGCCGGACTTACAGGACAGGAGTTGGTGTACGACTTATACACGGGGACAGGTACCATTGCCAACTTCGTGGCAAAGAAGGCGCGCCAGGTGATCGGTATCGAGTACGTGCCTGAGGCCATCGAGGACGCCAAGATTAACTCTGAGCTGAACGGCATTAATAATACCCTCTTCTATGCTGGCGACATGAAAGATATTCTGACTGATGACTTCATCGCTGAGCTCGGACAACCCGATGTGATTATCACCGATCCCCCACGTGCGGGCATGCACCCCGATGTAGTGAAGACCATTCTGAGGGCTGCACCCAAGCGCATCGTGTATGTGAGCTGTAATCCAGCCACTCAGGCGCGTGACCTTCAGGACCTTGACGCCCAATATCGGGTGGTGGCAGTTCAGCCTGTGGATATGTTCCCCCATACGCCCCATGTAGAGAATGTGGTACTTCTTGAGAAGAAATGAGAAGCGAAAGGTGAAAAGAGTTAAGCGAAATACACATTTTTTGCACTTTTTAGGGAAAAAATTTGGAAAATCCAGATTTTTTCCTTATTTTTGTGCCCATAACGCCTAAAACAAAAAGAATTATGTTAAAGAAATCTTTATTATTGATGATGCTGATGATAGGATTCACCAGCACTATATCTGCAGATGAGCAGGAAGTACAGAACGTCCAAAAGGAGAAGGAGAAGAAGAAGTTCGAACTTCCCCAGTGGGTGAAGAATATCAAGTTCAGCGGTTACGCCATGCTGCAGTACACAGGACAGGATCCTTACAAGGTATCCAAAGACGCAGATGGTAATCCTTTCTTGGAAAAGAATTCATCAAACACTTTTAATCTCCGTCTCGCCCGTTTCATCCTCGACGGTAAGATCGGTGACTTCGACTGGCGCGCCCAGATTCAGGGTACTAACGCCACTGGTCCTGGTCAGCCCACCGTTCAGCTCGTTGACCTCTATGCAGAATGGAGACGATTCCCAGAGTTTAAGGTCCGCGTTGGTCAGTTCAAGCGTGCGTTCACCTTTGAGAACCCCACGAACCCCATCACACAAGGATGGCGTGGTTATGCTGATGTGATCAATAAGCTCTCTGCCTTCGGCGACCGTACGGGTGAGCGCTCTTCAGGTGGTCGTGATATCGGTCTCCAGCTACAAGGTGACCTCTTCCCCAACGCCAATGGCCGCAGGATCCTCCACTATCAGGTAGGCGTTTACAATGGTGAGGGTGTCAACACGAAAGACTATGATAACCGCAAGGATTTCATCGGTGGTATCTGGGTTATGCCCATCAAGGGCCTGCGTATCGGTGCCTTCGGATGGACTGGTTCTCGTGGTCAGATGCTCGATCCTATCACCAATAAGACCCGCAGCGTTGAGAAGAACCGTTATGCCCTCTCTGCAGAATATGACCTGAACGGCTACACTTTCCGCGCTGAGTATCTGCACTCTCAGGGTTGGGGTGCTGCCTCTCCCGGTAACAACGTGCGTGAGATCGACTACTCAAAGGGTGACAAAGCCGACGGTTGGTATGTGTTCGGAATCGTGCCACTGATCAAGGGCAAGCTGTTCGCAAAGGCCCGTTATCAGTGCTATCGCAATCAGAAGGAATGGGGATCTTCAGTGAATCAGATAGAGTTCGGTCTCAACTACAACTTCACCAAGAATCTGGAGATCCACGCAGAGTACTCTCACATCAATGATCGCTCCATTGAAACAGCCTTAGATAAGAAGCACAACTACAACCTCGTGGATGTAGAACTTGACTTCCGCTTCTGATTCAGAACCCATAAGGAGAACAACAGGCTGACAACGATCAGCCCCCCTCCAAACAGCCAATAGGCCACTTCATCGGCCATCGTGGTGAGTATATAAGCCAAAAGTCCTATCAGCAGATGGACAGCGCCATACTTCACGATGGCCGATGACTGTTTATACTGATAACGCCAACGGGCATAGCCGTTAATAATCAGGAACTCAGCCAGATGAGCCAATGTTATTGCTAAACCTGTGCCCCAGATGCCCCAATGACGATAGCCTAAGATGACAAGTACCACCAATATCACAAAATAAGCCGTTTCAAGTACGAGATAGGTAAACGAGTAGCCACGTGCCAAGGTGATATACGCCACAGGCAGAGTGAGCGCCTTGAAATACATCGCCAAAGAAGCCACCTGCGTCATCGCCACGATAGGCAAGAACTTACTGCTGAGTAACAAGGGGATGAGTACAGGCAAGAAGATAATAAGCGACGTGAGCAAAGGAGCTATCATCAGGATCGACACCTCCATCTGCTTGTTCACCATGAGATTGGTTGCTTCCACATCCTGATTGACTGCCGAGAGACGTGGGAAGTAATCGCTCTCCATCGCCGCAAACACCAATCCCCCATAAGTGATCGTGATCATGTAGCCTGCATTGTAGAGTCCAACGGCATCGAGGGAATCAATCACATTCAGGAATGAACGGATAAACATCTCTGCTCCACTACCCACAATACCAGCCAACGTAAAGGCGACACCCAAGCGCAACATGCCTGACCCCTTGCTCAACGATACCAATTCCCATCGCACAGGATAAAGTTTAAGAGAGTGACGGGCTGTGAGCAACAAGGTGACTAATGCCATCAGATTGATAACAGGTACAATACCAGTCTCCCCGAAGACATAATAAATAGGAATAGAGATGATGAGTGCTAACACAGCACACATCAGTTGGATTAATGCCAGACTGCCCAATTGTCGGGTGGCTTTCAGAATCGCAGTTTCGCCTCCCGTCAGCGCCATCATCGCCACAGCAGGTCCTAACAACACAAAATGCAGACTATGATTACCCCAATCAAAGGTGGTCTGACTGAGTATAGGCCCCAACAGAAATGCCACCAACAGACCTAACGCGGCAGTCAGCAGACTCCAGCCTCTAACAGTATGTATCGAAGTCTCCAAGAGCGTTTTATCCTCAGCCTCATGGTCTTCTGACAGCTGACGCACCGCACTCAGGGCAACACCTAAGTTGGTGGCTTGATAAAGGAACTCTGACGTAGATTGGAAGAGCGAGACCAAGCCCATTCCAGAGGGTGCCAACAAGATCGCCATCAGTTTAGTGCGCAGCAGCCCCATCACGAGTTGGAACCCCTGAACGCCTCCGAAAATACCTGTGTATTTCAGAATATGCCGATAGCTAAGATCTTGCCCTGTGGCCATAATTGATAGTTTTCAAACGCAAAAGTACAGAATATATTACGAATTTCCAAATAAATTTGTAATTTTGCAGACGTATGGAGAACAAACAACAAGAAAAGGCCCCACTGGTGAGTTTTATCATCACGTGTTACAACCTGTCAACCACACTGCTGAGGCAATGCATCGACAGTGTGATGACACTCTCGATGGATCCCTCTGAGCGTGAGATCATCGTGGTAGATGACGGCTCTAACCTCAATATGCTGAACGACCTCATGCCGTATGGCGACAACATCATCTATGTACGTCAGAAGCATGGTGGTGTGAGCACAGCCCGCAATACAGGTATCCAGATGGCACGAGGTCAGTATCTGCAGTTTGTCGATGGTGACGACTATCTGTTACAGGCACCTTATGAGCACTGCCTCGACATCATCCGCAACCACCAGGACATCGATATGGTACTGTTCGACTTCACCCGTTCTGAAAGCCAGCAGACACCCATCTATAAGGACAGTGAGATCATAAAGGGGAGCGACTATATGCGTAACCACAATATTTACGGTTCTGTGTGCTGTTGTCTATTCCGTAAGGCAGCAAGAGGCCGTCTCGTATTCACCCCAGGCATCCGCTATGGCGAGGATGAGGAGTTTACACCGCAACTGCTGTTGCGGGCCGATAGTGTATGCGCCACCAATGCTAAAGCCTACTTCTATCGTGCACATGAAGCATCGGCTACCCATCAGATCAATGCCGACAGCATGCAGCAACGTCTTGACGATTCATTGACGGTACTCCTGCAGCTTAACAGCGCCGCCGATACCCTGCCCACAGATGAGCGTACCGCCCTGCAAAGACGGGTGGCACAACTCACGATGGATTATCTCTATAACACGGTGATGTTAACCCGTTCGGCAGAACAGTTAAATGCCAGAATCATGGAGCTCAGACAGTATGGTCTCTACCCGCTACCTGATCGCGACTATACCAGAAAATACCAATGGTTCCGCCGCATGATTGACACCCGTTTTGGACGTATGCTCCTGCTCCGAACCCTCCCCTACCTAAAGCGCGAAAGATAAATGGAAGACATAATCTCTGTTATCGTTACCACCTATCATCAGGAGAAGACCATCGCCCGCACATTGGACTCTATCCTGTGCCAGAAGTGTCATCTGCCCATAGAGATCGTGATTGGAGAGGATGCCTCTTCTGATGGCACACGCACCATTTGTCAGGACTATGCTACCCGATTCCCACAGATCCGTTTGTTCTGTAACACCCACAACAAAGGCATACCCGATAATTACATCGACTGTCTGTTGAATTGCAGAGGTCGCTATATTGCTGACTGCGCAGGTGACGATTTCTGGGTGGATCCGCTGAAACTTGAAAAGGAGGTAACGCTGATGGAACAGCATCCGGAGGTCAGTATGGTTATCACCAACTGGAACTTCTATAATGAGGTAACCCAACAGGTAGAATCAGGCCATCAGAGACATCTGGCACCCATCACCCCAGGTCATCAGCTGCTGGAAGCCTTTATCACCCAGACGGGCATGAGTACCTTCCATCTCTGCACCTCACTCTATCGCGCTGATATCTTCCGTTCCTGCTATCAGGATGACCCTGCGCTATTCCGCCATTATGCCACAGAGGATCTGCAGATTGCCTGTGCGATGGCTCAGCATGGTGACATCGCCTATCTGCCTGATGTAACCCTTCACTATAGCATCGGGAACGAGTCGATTTCTGCCCAGAAGGATGAGGCACGCCAGTTCCGCTTTCTACGCAATGTCACCCAACTTAGCTACGATCTGGCGAAGCGCTATCAACTGAAGAGTCCGATTGTTGATGCGTTTTTAAGTCAACGCCTTTTCGAGTTGGGTATGCATGCCTTCCGTGCTCACGATACCGGCCTGTTTGAGGAGATGCAAGTCTGCGAAAAAGAATGGCAGCCACAAAGGACTGCCAAGATTCGTCTGTTGCTTGCAGTGATGCACCACGCGGGTGTGTGGCGTATCGCCTTAATCATGCGGAAAATGTTTGTCAGCTTGAAACAAGCACGTCGCTGAACACCTGTTCCAACTGCTTACCCACAACCTCAGGAGAGGCTATCAGCCTAACTTGTTCCGACAGTTGTCTGCCATCTGTTACAGGCTCTTCCATCAGAGTCTGCATACCCTCTGCCAACGCTGCAGCATCGCCGACAGGCACAATCCTACAACCCTTTCCAATACGTTGACAAGGGGGAATACTCGTGGTACCCAACACGGGGATGCCAGTACTCATTGCCTCAAATACCACTAAAGGCTGCACCTCACTCCGACTTGCCAATACAAGCGCATCACATTCATAAAGCAATGTCCTCACGCACTCCTGATTCACAAGTCCATGCGTGACGATATGCCTCAGACCTCGCTCAGCAATAGCCTCCAGACACGCCTTCCCGTCAGTCAGCCTACCTGCCATATGGAGTTCCATCTGGCAGTTGTGATCCTGCAACAACCGACAGGCATCCAACAACACATCATAACCTTTCCGATAAGAATAATCAGCGATGCTGCAGAATCTGAATGGACGGTCTGCTCTGCTTTTTCGTTCTACATAGTGGAAGAAATTTGTGTCTATCACATTCGAAAGATACTGCCATCGGTAAGCAGTACCATAATAGCAGGCTGTGTCAGACACCAGTTTTTCAGAAACGGCAAGCACCATAGCAGCCTGTTCATAAGCCTGTTTCAAGAAAGGAATCTGCCATGCCTCGCTGGGTGCCTTACCAAACTCGGCTTCAAGAGCCATCAGCGACAAATGTTCAGTGATGACATAGGGAATACCATACGCCTTACTGATCTTCATCGCCGCATAGCCACCCCATTTGGCACAATGGGCATGAAGGATATCGGGTATGCCATACTTCTTGACATAATCCTGGAACATCGACTCCACGATGCTCACCCAGCGCATGACATTGTGATGTATCATTCTTGGCAGACCACGTTGGAATGATTGATAAATCAAGATACCATCACGCTGATGCTCATAACGATAAAAGGGAAGAACCATATAGTCCTTCCCTTTTATAGATACGCCTAATTGCACATTACTCAGAATACGTACCTCATGTCCCAGAGCCATCAGGGCCTTGGCCTGTTCCAAACAGAACTCACCACCATAGGGCGTAAAGAATGAGGGTATCTCGAGTATATGCATCGCCTTATGCCTCAGCAGGAGCAGCCTCCTCAGCGGGAGTCTCTGCAGCAGCTTCCTCAGCAGCCTTTGCGGCCTCAGCCTCTGCCTTAGCAGCAGCCTCAGCAGCCTTCTTTTCGGCTACCTTCTTAGCGATGGCCTCGTTAACGGCCTTCTCTGCCTTCAGTGCATTAGCAGCAGCATCCTTCTTTGCCTTAGCCTCAGCCTCAGCGATCTCTTTGTCAGACCGTTCTGCTTGTCAGCCTTCCAGGCATCGAACTTCTTCTGAGCAGCAGCCTCATCGAAAGCGCCCTTCTTCACGCCACCACGAAGGTGCTTCATCAGGTAAACGCCCTCACGGCTGAGGATGTTACGTACTGTGTCTGTGGGCTGAGCACCTGTCTCTACCCAATACAGTGCACGCTCGAAATTCAAATCTACTGTGGCAGGATTGGTGTTAGGATTGTAAGTACCAATCTTCTCAGTAAATCTACCATCA
>ONAE01000099.1 GCA_900315695.1 uncultured Prevotella sp.
TAGTGTAAAGGGGTGCTTCGCCCTCTTCTCGTTTTGATCTTAGAAAAAACTGTGCCATATAATTATTCGTTTAACTGGGTGCAAAGGTACAATAATTCTCCGAAAGTTGCACCCAATTTGCACCCAATTTTTGTTATTTAACGAATTTTATACATCCTGTTACCTTTCAATACTTTTATGTAACTTATTGATATTTAGTTTCTTATAATTTCTAATAATTTCTGTTGGTTTCATATATTCAGGTTCAAGCCCATCCTGAAGCGCCAAAGAAAGAGTCCTGTAGGTCTATGACTTACAGGACTTTTCTTTTTCTCACATTTCAAAATTGTAGCCAATTCTGAGTATTACCTATGAATTTTTTGCAAAATTTCCCACTTTTTGTAGGCTTGCTTCACTTAGTCTCAATAGTTTTATACTGACAGTATGAACGCTCATTCACAGAGAGTCCCCGTGTGATCTTTTGTCCTTACATATCTTCAAGAGACAATGACCCGACATGAATCGTCATCTTGCGAAGCTCAGGTGTCTGTTCCAGAACTTTGTCAACCTTTTCGCGAAAGGCATCTTCTTTGTAGCGGTAGCCTTGTTTTTTCAGCTCATAGATCCACGCCTCTTTCTCGATGATGTCAACGACTATGAGGTCGATTTCGTTATCGCCCTTCCTGTCCCACCATTTACCGACGATATAGCGACCCTCTTCCTGGAACTTCTTCGTGAAGTAACGCTCCATCATCAGGCCTGACACCCCGCTGTAGTCACGCTTGATGATATCGCCAAGTGCCTTCAGAGCCTTGTTCTCAACCAATGCCTGATACTTGTAGAAGAAGCGAAACCAGAATATCAGGAAGCAGTCGTTCAGCGCATATCTTACCTTCTTACTGTTCTCCTTGGCAAAGATGGGCAGCGACTTGGTAATTACCTTATAATATTCCTCCAGTTTCACCAGGTAGGGGCCAATGTTATTGTTTTGAAGCTCGTTCTCTATCTCTGCACGGGTCTTCATGCCACTGGCTATGCAGGTGAGAATAGAGAAATAGGTGACATAATCAGTACCGAACTCTTCTATCAAAATATTCTTGCCCTCATTGATGAATGGCGAGTTCTCCTCAGTCAGTGCTGCCAGCATTTTGTTTTTGGTAGCCTTGCCCTTGTCGAGCAGCAGCGTGACATACCAGGGGACACCACCTGTAATACTATATAGAGCCAGCAAGTCCTCTGGGGTGTATTTCGGATTGAAGTCTGCCAGAATCTGCTTCAGCACATCGGTAGTAAACGGCTCAAGGGTCATCTTATCGTCAGCACGTGCGAACAATGGTTCTTCCTTGTCTTCGAAGATCTTCGTCATCAGCGTAAATACCGAGCCGCTGATGATCAGGTTCAGGTGACTGGTACGTTTGTGTAAGTCCCAGTCACGCTGAATGTCGCTGAAGATGGCAGGGTTTATCTTTAGGAAGTTCTGAAATTCGTCGATAATGAGCGTGAACGGACGCTTCTCAGACAACTGGAGTACAAACCTGAATACTTCGGAGAAGGAGGTTGGTGTACCAAGAATCGGTGCATCCAGCTTCTCACGTATCTCACGTACATAGTCCTGGCACAGCAGCGTCTCAGCTTTCTTTCCTACAAAGAAATAAAGTACTGTGTCATCACCACATCGCTGTGATAGCTCTGTCTTTCCAATACGTCGGCGTCCCATCAACACCGTCATCCTTGCTTCGCGTCGGCTCTGCTGCAAAACCTCACCAAGCACCTGTCGTTCGTTTTCCCTATCGTAGAACTTCATATCTTAAAATAGTATTCGTTATTACCGTAACTGTCATTACTTTTGCAAAGGTACAAAAAATATTCATACCAACAAGCAAAATGGGATAAAAAATTCATTTTGTGTCCATTTCCTGTCTTTTGTAGATTCGTAGGGTGCTGACATTGGCAAGCACTCACAGAGGGGCTGTGATCTTGGTATCATAGCACTTTTTAAATTAAAATCTTCTCAAAAAGTTGCATAATCCGACAACTTTTGTTATCTTTGCACCCATGACAAACAATCACAAAATCGTTGACTACGATGCCGTTCTTGATGCCAAGTTCGGCAAGGAAGGTACTCCCGAACGCGCAAGAGCCGAAGAGGCAGCCTACTCGTTTTATTCTGGTCAGATTCTTCAGGATGCTCGCAAAGAGGCAAAGATGACTCAAAGCGAACTGGCTGTTGCTGCAGCGTTGTCCCGGCATCGTGCAGCACTTGCCGCTCCATGCCATTTCCTCTTTCCTCTGCATCACCCCGCAGATGCTTTCCAAAATTCGCAAAAACATCTCTTTCGGAGCACAAAAATAGCATTTTTACAAAAATTCACTGAAACTAGTTTCAGAGTTTCACCCCCGGCATCCGATTTTCGGTCATGTCGGGGACTTTTTCGTGGGACTTTTAGTAACTTTGCGGCAAAACCGTTAAGTATTCAAATTGATTGGCAAAATGAAATTAGTGTTTACAATTAAAAAGTATCGTACATCTATCATATTGTTCTTGGTATTCGAAACTATTGCCGTCTGGCTGTGGCAGGCTACGGGCAAACTGTTCTTTCTGCTTAACTTCTCCTATATTGGCATTTGGGTCGCATTGGGACTTCTTCTTTTCACAGAAGGCTGGAAGTATGCCAGAGAATTTACTCAGTTTGGTGTCGGCTCTTATATGCTCGTGTTTCTCGGTCTGATATGCCGTGAGAATTTGCAGATTGAAGGCCTTTGGTACTATCTGCTATGTGGTGTCGTGGGGGCTGGTACGCTCCATTATGCTATTGCTAAGATTCTCGGCCCGTTACTATTCGGGAGAGGATGGTGTGGATTTGCCTGTTGGACAACTATGATTCTCGATCTATTGCCTTACAAACAGAACAAAGTACCAAGAAAGAAGTGGGGCTTCATCCGATACATCATGTTCGCCTTGTCGTTGGCTATCGTCCTTCTCCTATTTTGGTTTGATATGGCTGATGCCTATACGATGTTTATACTCTTTGTAGTAGGAAACTTGTTTTATTATGTTGTTGGAATTGCCCTTGCCATCTTGCTCAAAGACAATAGAGCCTTCTGTAAATACATTTGCCCAATAACGGTATTCTTGAAACCTATGAGCTATTATTCTCTACTTCGTATCAAGTGCGACGAAGACAAATGCATCCGTTGCAGAAAATGTCTGAGAACATGTCCGATGGATGTTGAAGTAAACAACAATTCGCGCAGTCGTAAGAATGCCACCGAATGTATCCTCTGTCAGCAATGTACGAAGGTCTGTCCTACAAAGGCACTGAAATGTTGAATCAGTTTAAGTTATAACGATAACACAAAATGAATATGAACAAGAAAACAATCATCACCATCCTGCTCGCCCTCGTCGCTGTGGCGGGACAGGACCATACTACCGTTATCACCACGGAGAGAACACGCTATCGCCCAAACAGCAGGCGGACATTCTGGCCATCATCGCCAAGTTCTGTCCCATCGATGGCGTCAAGTTCGACCACTATGTGACAGACTGGGATTTTGATTAATCAGGTACGATAAAGAGGACGTTACTTGATGAGTTTCACGATTTGCTTTTCGGAGGCTTCTGGGAGCAGTTTCTTCAAGTGAGCCAGCATACGCTCGAATGATTCCTGAGGTGTACGAGGACACTGACAAGCCTCGCGCCCAAGCAGACGCTCTGGTGTGGTGAGCAGCGACCAGCCCCAGCCATATTCATGTCCATGTCGATCCTGAGGATAGACAAAATCCTCGGTGACGATGCGGCAGGCCATCTGAAGGCGGGTGATATAGGCATCGAAACGGCTACGCATCTTCGGACCATTGAAGCCGCAGGCAGCTCGCAACTCTCGGGTAATCATACTGCCCTGTTCATTCAAGGTAAACAGGATCGCATCTTCAATGGAGCCTTCCTGTGGTATCGGATGCTGACTGCGCCGATAATTACAGAGATCAGGCCACCAAGCACGACTGACGAAGCCTGCCTTGCCCGCAAAGAACTTGCCATAGACACAGTTACCCTCAGTGACGATCGGACCTTTCCACTTCCACAACGGCCAGTCCCAACCGCCATCGGGAAAGACTACATACCGACAGTCATCATCCACCATATCCTCAGCCGAATAGCCTCTGACACCACTATCGAGCAAAGGCAGGAATCCCACCTGCTGGATTAGTGCCATCAGCTCCGGACAAGAATGTATCTCCATCTGTTGCATAACTCTCATGATTTCTGAGCATCTTTCCATAAAAAACGCCTTTTATAATTGATGCAAAGATACAACTATTTTTTATAATTAGCACCAAATTCAGCCAAATTATGGTATCTTTGCAACCGAAATCGAAAAAACTATCGGATATGAAGATTGTAATACTAGACGGTTATACGGCTAATCCTGGCGACATGTCGTGGAAGGAGCTGGAAGAGTTGGGCACCCTGACGGTCTATGACCGCACACGTCCAGAAGAAACGGTGGCGAGGGCTGCCGATGCAGAAATCGTACTGACCAACAAGGTCGTTATCAGTCGGGAGGTGATGGCTCAGCTGCCTCAACTGAAATATATCGGTGTGCTGGCCACAGGCTATAATGTGGTGGATATCGAGACCGCTCATGAGCGAGGCATCATTGTGACCAATGTGCCAGCCTACAGTACGGAAAGCGTGGCTCAGATGGTGTTTGCCCATCTGCTGACAGTGACAAACCGCACGGAGCATTATGCCATCCAGAACCGTCAAGGGCGCTGGACGAGCAACTCTGACTTCTGCTACTGGGACTTTCCGCATATGGAGTTGGCCGGCAAGACCTTCGGCATCGTAGGACTTGGGAATATCGGACGACGCGTCGCTGAGATCGCCCTCGCCTTCGGCATGCAGGTGAAAGCACTGACCAGCAAGTCGGCTGACACGCTTCCCGCAGGCATCAGGAAAGCAGATTTGGAAGAACTCTTGGCGACATCGGATGTCATCTCGCTGCATTGTCCGCTGACAGACACCACCCGACACCTTATTAATCATGAGACACTGAGCCGGATGCGCCCCTCAGCTATCTTGATCAATACAGGCCGAGGGCCGCTGGTAGATGATCAGGCTGTAGCCTCAGCATTGGCAGAAGGTCAGTTAGCTGCCTTCTGTGCCGATGTGCTTACTGAGGAACCGCCCAAGGCAGGCAATCCGCTGCTCAGTCAACCGAACGCCTTCATCACACCTCACATCGCCTGGGCTACCCAGGAAGCCCGCAACCGTCTGCTGCAAGTGGCCATCAGTAATGTCGAGGCATTTCTAAACGCCAAACCACAAAACGTTGTATAAGAATGAAACATAGCATACTTTTCGTGTGTCACGGTAATATCTGTCGCAGTCCGATGGCAGAGTTCGTCATGAAGGATCTGGTGAGCAAGGCAGGTCTCGACGAGCAGTTCTATATCGAGTCAGCAGCCACCTCTACAGAGGAGATCGGCAACGAGGTCTATCCACCAGCCAAACGGAAACTTGCCGAACACGGTATCTCGTGCAAGGGAAAGACAGCGCGCCAGATGACACGCAACGACTACCACCGTTTCGACCTGCTGATAGGTATGGACGGGTGGAACCTGCGTAACATGAACCGCATCTGTGGCGGCGACCCAGAAGGCAAAATCCGTCTGCTGCTCGACTATACAAATCGGCCAGGTGACGTCGCTGATCCCTGGTACACAGGAGATTTCGAAGCCACCTGGCGCGATGTTATCGAAGGTTGCACCCAGCTGCTGAAAGACTTGACAGAGTAGGATGCAGCTAACTTATCAAGGCATATAGTAGTTGGTCAGGAAATAAGTCCTCTCCCAATCCACAATCTTCAACTCAGACTCCTTTGCAAGATGGATGTCGTGCTCGTCGAGCACCATCACCTGCCGGTCCTTCTGGTCGTAGAGCGGCCACTCGTGCGCCTTTCCATCGGGCGATTCGGCTGCACTGAGCGACGGATTACCGGTCTTGGCAAACTGAATCCACATCTTGCGCATGGTCTTGCTGAAGGTTTCGTCGTATGCTCTTCCCGTGAACTCCTGAATCTCCGGATGGGCAAATACCACTGGCAGTTCAGATGCGTGTCCCGCCTTGATGTAAGGCTGGGAGGATTCTACCCTGTAGTAGAAGGTATATGACTTACCTCCACTCTTGGTATGTTCCTCCGATAGTCTGATTTGCGGTGCAATAAACATCATCTGACTGAACAGGTTGACGGTAGGTTCGTAGCTTTCTCCCTGTATGTCGTTGAGATAGCTCTCCGCCAATGCCTTCTCCTTATCGGTCAGCTGGGCAAACTTCTCTGCCGTGCGCTCTTTGGCCCACGCATTCCATGCATCCACACCAAGGGCTCCCATGAAGGTGTTCATCTCATCCTTGTCGCAGCCCTGAAGGAACTCGATGTCCTTGGCAGCGCCGTTCGCGTATGCCTCCCACGGATCAAACGGCAGGTAGATACCGTCTCTCTCTGGCATTGTGCGTATGCCGAGTGCACTATATAAGCCGAGGATGGGTGCCCACACTTTCATAATGTCCTCGGCGCTGATCTTCAACAGGTCAGCAACAGTCTTACAGCCGAGTTTCTCCATCAGGCTGTTCGTACATGCGATGGCTTGCTCCGTACTTCTCGTCTGGGCGGGAGCGCCACTTTGTGCGATGACACGCTTGAAATACTGATGCGAACCTTTGATAAGCGGAAGCAGGGTACAGCTTGCGGCACCTGCCGATTCACCCCAGATGGTCACATTGTCGGGGTCGCCGCCGAAAGCTGCAATATTCTCGTGAACCCACTTCAGCGCCTTGATCTGATCCAAAAGTCCCAGGTTCTGAGCGTCAGGATAGTCCTTGCCGTCTGACAGGTGCGACAGGTGGAAAAAGCCGAAGACATTGATTCTGTAACTAATGGTTACAACAATGACATCAGGATTTTCATTCAGCAAATTGGTGCAGTCGTACATCGGGTCAGTCGTTCCGCCTACATCGAAACCACCACCGAAGATCCATACGATGACCGGTTTCTTTTTTGCAGCCTCCTTGTCAGCCTTCCAGACGTTCAGGTACAGACAGTCCTCGCCTGTTCCATATTCTGCAGCGGGGTCGCCAACCTCTTGCACGGGAGCCTTCCCATAGTAATAGGCCTCATAGACACCATCGTCGGGCGTTACATCTACCGGGGCTTTCCAGCGCAGGTTGCCGACTGGCTGCTGACCTACAAACGGAATGCCTTTATAGGAAATGATGTTCTCTGCCTTCTTGCCAACGAAGGTTCCGTTAATACACTTGACAGCTAACGACTGGTCGTAATTGCCGTCTGTAATCTTCTGATTTTCCATATTAGTCTGTCATTTAAAGCATATAATACTTGGTCAGGAAATAGGTTCTCTCCCAATCCACTATCTTCATTTCGGATTCCGTTGACGGATGGATGTCGTACTCGTCGAGCACCATCACCCGCTTGTTGTCCAGATCGTAGAGCGGCCACTCCTTGGCCTTACCGTCAGGAGAAATCTCGGCGCTGAGTGACGGATTACCGGTCTTGGCGAACTGCACCCACATCTTACGCATGGTCTTGCAGAAGGTCTCGTCGAAAGCTCTTCCCGTGTCGGCAGTCATCTCGGGGTGGTTGAATACGACCGAAAGCTCGATGGCATGTCCGCACTTCATAATTGGATCGGGCGACTCGGGTGTAAAGTAATAGGTGAATGCCTTGCCACCGCCCATCGTCTGGCACTCAGACAATTTGATAATGGGCACATTAAACCAGCTCTGGCTGAGAAGACTACTGTCTGGCTGGAAGTAGTCACCCTTCACATCGTTCATATAGCTATCGACTAGTGCTTTCTCGTCAGCTGGCAACTTGGCATATTTCTCTTGCTTGCGCCCTGCAACCCAGTTGTCCCAGCCTTCCTTGCCGAAGCTGGACACGAAGAAGTTCATCTCGTCCTTGTTGCAACCTACCAGAATCTCCAAGTCCTTCGCTGCACCGTTGGCG
>ONAE01000080.1 GCA_900315695.1 uncultured Prevotella sp.
GATACGAGGCTGAGCATCACGGTTCTCATTGTCGAAGTAGTCTTGCCACATCAGCCCAAACAAGGCATCCTCACAAGCAAACAACACCTCAAACATCAGCGTGGCAAATTCCAAGTGCTGACGGGTAATCTTAACCGTCATCGTCTGCTGGAATTCCTCCCACGATTTCTGGGTAGAAATCACCTGAGGAATGCAGATCGCCATCACCTTGTCCTGCATACGCTTCATCATGGTAACGGTAACCTCGTCGCCCTCATTGGCTGCTTCCTCTGCACGCTGGGCTATCAGGTTATAGACATGAGCCACCAATTTGTCCAATCCCTTGATCTCACCCTGCAGGCTATCGAATCGACGAGACCACTTCTTCATCTCGTTAGCAGCCTCCATGCTCTTGGCCTTCTTGCAGAGTGGACGCATCTTGAAGTTGCCCGTTGGCATGACAAACACACTCAGACGTGTGGCCAGACCGTCACCAATATTATTTGGATTCACAAAACTCTTGAGCGATGTGCTGGTACCCGTAGCAACTATATTATAATGTACGGGCATGAGGCCATTCACACTATCCTTGTTACTATAGTCCACACCGTTCATCTCGTTATGAAAGGCATGAAGCATGAAATCACGCTTCTCCTGGAAAGAGCCCGAGGCCTTCACGATTGAGAGCAACTCTGACGCAAAGGTATAGAGATGATAGTAGTAGAGCACACCCTCAGCCGTTGGCACAGCCGCATTTTGCATACGACGATACATCACATTATTTGAGGTCTTCACAGGACAGTCGCGCACGATGGCGGTAGGACGCTTCAGCGCCTCTTTCTTCTGCTCCTTTTGAGAAGTCTCACGCTCGTTGATACCTTCTTTATATTGGCGTTCCAACTCACGACCTTCAGCATCAGCCTCGCGCAATACCTCCATGATATACTCGTCCTGCTTCACAGCAAAACCTTTACCAGTAGCAGGACCACCAATGACCATAGCCATAATATTCAGACGGTGAGGATAGCCCTCCCAGTCCTGATAGGAACACTTGGTCAGCAAGGTGTCGTACATACCTGCAGCGGTAATCACACCTCCGGGCTTGATTTTGTCATCGTCGATATAGGCAATCGCAGGGGCATAACATCCTAACTGCAACTTCAACAAACGACGAGCCCATTCGCCATAGGGCAGACGAGACTTGCTGAGACCTGCATACTCATCGATACCCGCCTTCTTCAAAGCATGATACATACGCTTGGGGATACGCTTCTCTTCCTTGAAGGCAAGGGCCGACTTCACCGTCTGGGTGACGTTCTCGTTACGCTCGCGGACGATGTCCTGCACCCATGACTGAGCACGCAGGATGGCCTCAATCATCACAGGATCTGAGTCGCAGATGTAACGAAGGTCGCTGGCCAACTCGAGCGATGTCTTATGACGCTCACCTGATTCTGGCAGATCCTGACCTACCCAGCAGTCCACGATTTTCTGCATAGATACACCCTTGTAAAGAAGGTCTGAAACCACTACCTCTTTGACTCCTGCATGCTTCACTTCCAGACTGGCCCCATCGCTGTTGCCCTGACGATACTGCTCTCCAAAGAGCTCATCATACTCAGGGTTCTCATAGCTGAACATACGCTCAGCATCATAGAAAAGGATGTCGCCAGCCTGACGTGAACATTCGAGAAGCGTCTTTCCCGCTCTCATCAGCCTGAAGACTGAGTTGACGGGCCAGTTCACAGGCGTTCTGGATCAGGTTGCCCCACTCCTTACGAGCCATAAACACAAACTTGATGCCCTCATTAGAAGAGGTGATGAACACCAACAACACGCCCAACTCCCGAAGTTGCTCAATGGTCCACTTCTGGAACAACTGACGAGGGTCCTCCTTCAGGTGATCCACGTCGAGCACGGCCAAACCGTTCAGGTGGGCAGATTTCTGCAGGCGCCACTTGCCACGCTGCATCACCTCCTTCTCTTCGCCATTCTCCTTCACCTTCACTGGCTTCTCGCACTCGGCAAAGTCGTCGGCCACGAAGATAAGCCCTTCCAGCGAGTTCTTGATGCTACTGGCTGTCTTCAAGTCGCCTTGCTTGCGGGCCTCGCGAATCTGGCACACCTTGCGGTAGGTCTCAGGGTTGTTAAACACTCCTTCCAGCTGCTCGGCGGTAGCAATCTGCTCCGTCATGGCTGAAAGCTTTTTCTGAATTGTAATTGTCGCCATAATTTTTGCGATTAAAATGAAACTTGACGGGCCCGTTTTGGACCCGCTGAGAACTTTTCTCACCGCAAAATTAGGCATATATAAAAAGGTATAAAAATAACTGAGACCCCTATCATTTGAGGTCTCAGAAGTATCATTTTTAAGTTCAGTCGTTCAGTCGAACTATCAGTTTTAAGGCCGTTAGAAGCCCTTTCGGATAAGTATCATCTTCAGTGCCTCAGCCACTTGATACATACGTGTATAAGATGATACCCAACGCGCGCTGGCGTCTTTTGGCACCTTCTTCTCCCATGCAGTAAAAGGAAAACGGTAAATGTCCTGAGTGATGTTACTCAGTGTGGTCATGTCGAGCTCTGCATTCACATGATCGAAATGTAGCGATTCTATCAGTTCAATGAACTCCTTATAACGGTTCTCCCTAATATTGCATACCTGAAGATCAACGAACATTCGATACACAGCCCACCTATGGTTCTTCTGACAAAACAACTTATCGCCTTTTGCATCCTTCAAGCACATCAGTTCTTCTATAGCCATCTTTGCCTTCGAGCGCATCATGAATTCGTTCATAATAGGCTTCTCTGTTGAGTTGCCTTCTGAAGCAACATCTTTTTCTTCCTCCTTATAAGGTTTATAGGGGGTCAGACCTTTACGTTTAAACACCTCTTCCACGTAGTCGGAAAGGGTCGTGTCCTTCGTGTGAATGGAGTGTAACAATGCAGGCGTTGCCCAGCGATAAGTTTCCAGACTATTGTCAGCCTCCTCCATCAGTCCGAGCACAAACCGTAAAGTGATGGGGCGCTGGCCTAACAAGAATATATCTTCTAGTTCCATCTTAGTCCTCCTTACGCTCCAGATAGCTCTCTACTTCATCATTCAACTTATCTACAAGATATTGAATCGATTCCATTGCTGTGGTAAAATGAAATTTGTAGTGAGGGTTTATCAATAGGTATGCTCTGGCTTGGTTTACTATTTCCATCAGAACCTTTTCGCTATCGATCATCACTCCACGTTTTTTTTCAAACGCTCCAAGTAAAACGACAAAACAAAGGCCACTAAGATCGCTCACCAAATAACAAAGCCCAGTATCACTTGTTGAAATCGTGAGTTGAATATTCTGTTCGCTCTCTTTGGGAAAATCAAGTCTGACACTGCAACTTCTCATAGAACGAATTGTATCACCCAAATCAAAGTCATCTGGATTATTCGATGTAAAATACTTCATAGCCATCAGATTAAACTTCAGATATGGCACAACCCTGTGATTAGTGGGGCAGAGTCGGAAACATTCACACACTTCAGTGTCATCGAGCGCATAGCCGTCAGCAGGCGCTAACGCTGCCGCCTGAGATTTTCCGTCTTCCTTATTTTCATCATATTCATCGGTTATTGCATTGGCTACCACTGGATAACTATGAGTTACAATACCATATCCATCCTTCCTTTCTCCTTCAACTACAGTTAACGTACCTATCTGCTCATGGATACTACCCATAGCATCCACAATCAGCCAGCGAGGCTCGGGCAGAGGAATATAATGCGAATTTATAATTTTCATATGCGTGTTGATTTTTCGGTCGGCAAAGGTACGAAGAATTTAGCAAACTACCAAAGTTTAGAAGTTTAGATATTTAGGTTTTATACTAAAATAGGATTAAAAATTAATTTTTATAAGCATTAATGGTAAAAAATGCTAGGATTAATGGTAGCAATTGCGGAAATTAATAGTGGTGTTTTAGCCATTAAGACGAGTCCTCTAAGTTGTCTGATATTTTCAATAATCGAGGGTAAGTTGTCGCTATACGGAGATTTAAGAAATGTTAAAAACGTTTGTTTTTTCTTGCAGAAATGCGGTTTTTGCGCTAACTTTGCGCCTACCATTGATCATTAAGACATAACGAACATGCGCAACTGGACTGTTATTCTGCTGCTAACGATGCTCCCCAGCCTTTCCTGGGGGCAGACCCAAACCTATTACCAGTATAAAACGGACGAAGCCACCCTGGTGTTCTTCGATAAGGGTCTCTCACGCTACATCCCCCACATGATACGTATGTATCAGAATGGCAAGGCGCTTCACAAGCAGATATGGACCACAGACTCCGTGTATCGGCCTGAAGCACCCCTGCTGTTGTTGACAGACTGGGAAGACGACGGTAACGGCGGTGCGACACCATTGCCGCGTTCTCTGATCCAGATCGGCATGGCGCCACTGAACATGTCGTACTATATTAATCCGTCGAGTGAACGATACCGTCAGCTGTTCAAGCACGAATATACACACATTGTGATGACGGACAAATATAACAAAAGGGATCTGAACTGGCGTCGTTTCTTCGGTACAAAAGTGGGTACTGACAATGCCCATCCCCTTTCGGCCCTATGGAGCTATATGAGTGTGCCACGCTGGTATGCGCCCCGTTGGTATCATGAGGGAATCGCCTGTTTCATGGAGACCTGGCTCGGCGGTGGTGTAGGACGTGCCTTAGGCGGCTATGACGAGATGTACTTCCGTAGCATCATCGACGGCGGTGACAAGCTCTTCTCGGTGGTAGGTCTGGAAACGGAAGGTTCGACGATGGACTTCCAGGTGGGTGCCAACGCCTATCTCTATGGTACCCGTTTCGTGAACTACCTCACCAAGACCTACGGCTACGACAAGATGATCCAATTCTACAACCGCACGGCAGACAGTCGCACATTCTTTGGAAACCAGTTCAAGAAGGTCTATGGACAGTCGCTGAGAAAAGTATGGAACGAGTGGAAGGAAGATGAGAAGAAGCATCAGGAAGAGAACCTTGCCGCCATCCGCCAATATCCCATCACAGAGACCACACCGCTGACTAAAGAGCCGTTGGGCTCAGTGTCACCCTTTGTCTATGACCCAAATACAGGAAAGACCTATGCCGCCATGAACGCCCCTGGTGGCTTCGCACACCTGACGGAGATCGACTTGCAGACTGGTGAGCAGAAGAAACTGAAAGATATCTACGGCATCCAGCTCTATAACCCAGCTTTTGTAGCCCTCGACTGCAAAGGACAGCGTCTCATCTATACATCGAACAATGCGAAGATGCGTGGCTTGGAGATTTACGACATTCAACAGAATAAGGTTGTTAAGAAAAAAAAGTTCCAGCGCATCAACAATATCGTGTATGACAATACCCACGATTGCCTTTACGGCTTGTTCTCCAACGGCGGAACACAGTCGATTGTGCGTTTGGATCGCGACTTAGAGAATCCGGAAGTGATTTATGCCTTCCCGTTTGGTGTAAGTGTGTTTGACGTGGATATTAGTCACGACGGCAAATGGCTGTCGCTCACCCGTCAGGGCGACAACGGCGAACATACGTTGCTGATGTTTAACACCGAGGAACTGGCTCAGGCCATCTTCAAACCAGTAGAGCTGATAACCTGGGATGACAGTAACTTAGGACAGTTCCGTTTCTCGCTTGACGACAAATACCTGATCGGCAGTTCCTATTATACAGGTGTCTCCAACCTCTGGCAGATCAACCTGGAGACACGCGAGATGGAGATGCTTACCAATACCGAGATCGGTCTCTTTGCCCCATTGGAGACAACACCCGGTAAGTTGATGGCACTCCAATTCGAACGCAACGGACTGCGACCCGTCACACTCGACCGTCAGGTAGTGAAAGATGCCAATGCTGTGAAGCTCTATGGTCAGCTGGCCTATGAGAACAACCAGGAGGCTATGGAGCAGGTAGGTCTGCTCAGGGACTCCCTGCCCAGGACGGAGTTCGGCGATGTCTATAACAACATCAGTTCCTACAATGTGATGAAGGAGATGAAGTTTGCTGGTGCTTACCCCATCATCACCGGTTTCACCGATGCCGACTCATGGAATCATATGACGCCAGTGCTGGGTTACCGCTTTATCATCAACGACCCCGTGGGACTGAGCTCCATGAAACTGACTGTCGGTACTTCACCTTGGAGTAATAACAAGTGGAAAAACAAATTCCACATAGATTTCGACTGGAAATACTATTTCTGGACCCTCAAGGCCGCCTGGAACCACACTGACTTCTACGACCTGTTCGGTCCGTTGAGAAAAAGCCGTAAGGGCTATGTGGTGTCGTTAGCCTACGACTATACCTATTCATTAGTCACGCCGTATTCCAGATCATGGGGTTTCTCTGTGGCTACTTACGGCGACATGGATGCGCTGCCGTTATTTCAGGAGATTGAGGTGAAGGATGTCACGTCGATGCAGACAGCCTCGATTTATGGAAAATGGTCAAAGACCCGCACCTCGTTGGGTGGTGTGATGAAGGAACAAGGCTACGAACTTGGTGCCGAGGGCTACGGCTATCTGGCAGGCGGACGGTTCTATCCTTCCATAGAGGCCATGGGTGACTTCGGCGCACTGTTGCCTTTCGACAGAAACACCTCCTTCTGGCTCCGCACTGCTGCCGGACACAGCTTCGGTGATGAAGAGAGCGTCTTTGGCAACACCTACTTCGGTGGTTTCCGAAACAACCGTGTTGACAATCGCAATGCCTTCCAATACCGCACGTCAATGGCGATGCCTGGTGCCGACATCGATGCCATCAAGGCGCACTCCTATGCCAAAGCAACGGCAGAGCTCAACCTGCGTCCCCTACGCCTTAACGACTTCGGTGCCCTGTTCTGCTATCCTACATGGATCCAGTGCTCACTGTTCGGAACAGGACTGTCTGCATGGAACCCCGGTGAATCGCATAAGATGTATTACAGCACAGGTATTCAGCTAACCACCGAACTGGTGTTTATGAACTATCTTAAAACCACTCTATCGCTGGGTTATGGTCACCTGTTTGCACCAGAAGGATTCCCCAGCGGAAGACATGGTAATGAATTTATGATTTCTTTAAAGCTACTATAATGTCATTTGTCGCAGCACTTCTACCAGTAGTCATCTATATCTATATCGTCTATCAGATCGACAACTTCTCGCTTATGAGTGTAAAACGCCTTATCCTGCTAATTCTAAGTGGCATGCTGACAGCGTTGGCCTGCTTCGGACTGTTCCAGTTGACTGAACCGATTCTTTCCGAGAGTCAGTCGGATTCTATCAACCCCATCATTGAGGAGATGGTCAAAGCCATACCACTCCTGTTCTTAGCTGCCCGCAAGAAGATGGTGTTTTTCATTGACAGCGTCATCAGCGGTGCAGCCGTAGGTGGTGGATTCTCCATTCTCGAGAACCTGTTCTACCTGTTACTTGGTGATGAGTTGGGCGTGGGTACCGTACTCTTCCGTGGGTTGGAAGTGGCTCTCGTCCACATGGGTTGTAGCGCGATTGTTGCCGCAGGTCTCATGCTGGCAGTCCGTATGATAGAACGTTCCCGTTCCCGATTAGGCATCAAAAAGAGCGATGTCGCAATGTCGGTATTTCTTTTGTTTGAAGCACCTGTACTGCACGTGTTCCACAACACCTTCCATTTCTCACCGCTGGTGCAGTTCATTTTCGTTCTCGGCACCCTGGGTGGTCTCTTGATGTGGACTTACTATTACGATGTTGACATGATTCATCGTTGGATTGACAAAGGTCTCGACAAACAGTTCACCCTACTAGACTCCATCAAGAGCGGTCAGCTGGACAATACCACAACAGGCAGGTTCTTGTTATCTGTCAAAGAGAAATTTCCGCCAGAGGACTTTTTCGACATTATCTGTTATGTGCAACTGCATGTGGAGTTATCTGTGGCTGCCAAGAGCCGGGTGATGGTTCGGGAATCTGGTCTGGTGAAAGACCTTCCTTTGACGGATGAGGATAAGTCATTAATCCTTTCCCAATACGAGGAATTCAAAATTCTTGAGCAGAGATTAGGTAAGGTTGCCAAGATGACCATTGCCCCTATCGTAAAGAATTATCCTGCTGATCAAAAGGCCCTTGAGGATCTACGGGCCGAATGCAAGAAGAATTGATATGTCAGGAAACAATCCCCGACAGGAGTCGTCTGCCAACAAAATGAATCTATGGCAGTTGCTGACGAATATCATACCGTTTGTATTACCTTACAGATGGCTCATTGCCATCACACTGACCCTCACACTCATCGGTTCGCTGATGGCACAGGTGAATGCGGTGGTGCTCGACCGGGCCGTAGATGCCATTAATGCTCTTATCCAACAACCTGGCGGATTCGTCTGGGGCGAGGCTGTCAGGATCCTGACAATCATCACCATCATCTTATTGGGCAAGGAGGTCATCGGGGCACTGGTGACTTTTTTCCAGCGGTATTACGGTGAGCGGATGCGCATCTTAGTCAGTCGCGACCTGTCACTGCGGGTTGTGGACAGGATCCTTTCTTTCCGCATGGCTTTCTTCACTAGTGAGGGCAACGAAACGGGTAAGTTACAATCGAGAATAGACCGAGGCATCATGAGCCTCAGCAACACGGTGAACAACTTCTTCATCGAGATCCTGCCGCTCTTTACAAGTGCCATCCTTGCCTTAATCCTAATGTTTGCAGCCAATTTCTACGTGGGACTGGTAGCCCTCTGCATCGTACCGCTCTATTTCTGGGTGACTGCTATCCAGGCTTCCCAGATGAAAGGCGGTCGCCGAGGCATCTTCGGAGGACATCAGGCTGTGAGTCAGGGGATTCTGAACATCATCGAGAGCATTACCGTCATCAAGTCATTCAACCGTGAGAAGATTGAGGCAGACCGTCAGGCGGGCATCCAACGTACCATGACCGATCTGCAACTGAACACCCGTAAACAGGCTTATCTGTTCAATGGCCTGAAAAGTTTCCTGGAGCAGATAGGCACCGTACTCATCATCATCTTGACAGCCTATCTGGTGCTGATAGACTATCCCGGCATGTCGATTGGTAAGATTATGTACCATGTGATGCTCTTCGCCAATGTCAGTGCCCCCATCCGCCAGTTGCACCGCATCTATGACGACATGAACGACGCACTGATCTATGCCGAGGGTTTCTTCGGCATCCTTCAGGCCGACGAAGAGATGGAGACCACGGGTCAGCACCATCCAAAGAAGGTGACAGGCAACTTTGAGTTACATGATGTCAACTTCACCTATAATAATGGTACAAAGGCACTCCACGATGTGTCGATGCGCATAGAGAGCGGAAAGATTACTGCACTTGTAGGACTCAGCGGCGCGGGCAAGAGCACCATCGTGAATCTACTCGATAAATTCTATGAGCCTCAGGAGGGCTGTATCCTTTTAGATGGTGTGTCGTTGAACGAGTGGGATACCGAATGGCTGCGTGAGAACATCGGCCTGGTACTCCAAAAGAATCACATTTTCGACGGTTCCATCGAGGAAAACATCAAATACGGCAACCCTCAAGCCACCCACGACGATGTGGTGCGTGCTGCCCAGCAAGCCTATATCTACGACCAGATTATGCAACTGCCTCATGGCTTCGAGACCGCAGCCCTGCAGCTTAGTGGGGGCCAGCAGCAGCGTATTGCCATTGCCCGTATGTTTATCAAGAACCCGCCCATTATCTTCCTCGATGAGCCGACAGCGAGTCTCGATGCTATCGCCACTGAACAAATCAAGGCGAGTATTGACGCCATCAAACAGGGGCGCACAGTCATCATCATCTCCCATAACATCGGTCAGATCATCGATGCCGATCAGATCTATGTGCTCCAGCAGGGGCACGTGGTACAGTCGGGCACACCTCAGGAAGTCTATCGACAGGGAGGTCTTTACAAAGACATCTTCGATGCCAGCGCCCGTAGTATGAATGTCGATAAAATCGCCAGTACCATCGGATAAGAACAGCCATGATCATACTCATTTCCATCTTAGTTTATTTCGCCATCCTCTTCGGCATCAGCCGCCTCACGAGTAAGAAGGCTGACAACAGTACGTTTTATCGGGCCAACCGGCGGGCACCTTGGTATATGGTAGCTTTTGGCATGATCGGGGCTTCCATCTCTGGTGTCACTTTCGTCTCGGTACCAGGAATGGTGCTCACCTCTCAGATGACTTATCTGCAGATGTGCCTCGGTTTCATCGTGGGTTATCTGGTGATTGCCTTCGTATTGTTGCCACTCTATTACCGTCTTAACGTCACAACGATCTATACCTATCTGGGGCAACGGTTAGGGGCACGTTCCTATCTCACAGGTGCCAGTTTCTTTCTATTGTCGAAGATGACAGGTGCGGCAGTCAGATTCTATGTGGTCTGCATCATTCTGCAACAGTTTGTGTTTACCCCAGCCGGTATTCCATTCGCTGTAAATGTCGTGGTAATGGTTATGCTCATCTGGCTCTACACCCGCCGTGGTGGTATCGGAACGCTGGTATTCACCGACTCTTTCCAGACGCTCTGTCTCTTCACGGCACTCTTTCTGATTATTCTTTCCGTCATCGACCAGATACATCTGTCTGTAAGCGAGGCGATAACTGCCATCGCCAACAGTGAAATGAGCCGCATCTTCGTGTTCGATGACTGGGTATCACCCCATAATTTCTGGAAGCAGTTCCTGAGTGGTGTGTTTGTGGCTATCGGGATGACAGGACTGGATCAGGATATGATGCAGAAGAACCTGACGTGCAAGACGTTACGCGATGCGCAGAAGGATATGTGTACCTACGGTATGGCTTTTGTTCCCGCCAACTTGCTCTTTCTTGCCCTTGGCATCTTGCTGACGATGGTTCTAGGTACAGGTCTTAAAGGCGATGAGTTACTCCCCGCCTATATTCAGTCTGGTTCGGGTCTCTCAACACTTTCCTCCCACCTCTTACCTCTCTTCTTCACCATTGGCATCGTGGCAGCCTCGTTCTCGAGTGCCGACTCTGCCCTCACCTCCCTGACGACCTGTTTCTGCGTGGATATCCGCCAGCAGCCTTATAATGAGAAGCTTAGAAAGAAGACTCATATCGCTATGTGCGGCTTCTTCATGCTGTTTATCCTGGTGTTCCGCCAACTTAACTCCACTTCACTGATTGATGCCATCTATATCCTGGCGAGTTACACCTATGGTCCGTTGCTGGGGCTGTTTATCTTTGGACTCTTCACAAAAAGACAACCCAATGACCGTCTGGTGCCTTATATCTGCATCGCCTCACCCCTGCTCTGCTATGCCCTCGACATGGCAGTCCAAAGCCTTTGGAACTATCACTTCGGGTATGAGTTGTTGATGCTGAATGGGTTGTTAACGTTTATGGGGCTTTATTTCACCCGGAAAAATCCAAATTAATTTGGTTTTTCGCTCGATTTGCACTACCTTTGAGCTTTGCTCGAAGGTACTCTCGTTCGAGAAAACTCAAAAATCTTTTGGTTTTCTTCTCACTTATTCGTACCTTTGCACCCAAAATTTGAAAAAGATGAATATTGAAGCATTGATCAGCAAGGCTGCACAAGAAGCCGTAAAGGCACTCTATGGTATGGATGCCACAGAGAAGATGGTGCAGTTGCAGAAGACGAGAAGTGAGTTTGAGGGAAATCTGACACTCGTGGTTTTTCCTTTTGTCAAGGCAGCCAAGAAAAGTCCTGAGCAGACGGCTCAGGAAATTGGCGAATACCTGACAGCCAACTGTCCGGCTGTGGAGAAGTTTAATGTGGTGAAAGGGTTCCTGAACCTGAGCATTGGCGACGGTGCCTGGCTGGAACTGCTCAAGGCCATCGATGCCGACGAGCACTTCGGTATGAAGCAGGCCACAGAGGACTCACCCCTTGTGATGATCGAATACTCCTCACCCAACACCAACAAGCCGCTCCATCTCGGCCATGTACGTAACAACCTGTTAGGCTGGTCGTTAGCACAGATTATGGAAGCCAACGGCAACAAGGTAGTGAAGACCAATATCGTAAACGATCGTGGTATCCACATCTGTAAGTCGATGCTGGCTTGGTTGAAGTACGGCAATGGGGAGACACCCGAATCTTCTGGTAAGAAGGGCGACCACCTGATTGGTGACTATTATGTGGCTTTCGACAAGCATTATCGCGATGAAATCAAGGAATTAGTGGCTCAGGGCATGGATGAAGAGAAGGCCAAGCAGGAAGCACCGCTGATTAAGGAGGCGCACGAGATGCTGGTGAAATGGGAGCAGAACGATCCTGAGGTTCGTGCCCTGTGGGAGAAGATGAACAACTGGGTATATGCCGGCTTCGATGAAACCTACAAAAAACTGGGTGTAGGCTTTGATAAGATCTATTATGAGAGTCAGACCTACCTGAAGGGTAAGGCCAAGGTAGAAGAGGGACTCGCTAAGGGTCTCTTCGAACGCCATGAAGATAACTCTGTATGGGCCGACCTCACCAACGAGGGATTGGATCAGAAGCTGCTGCTCCGTTCGGATGGCACATCAGTGTATATGACCCAGGATATCGGTACCGCCGAAATGCGTTTCCAGGATTATCCCATCGACAAGATGATCTATGTCGTTGGCAATGAGCAGAACTACCACTTCCAGGTGCTCTCCATCCTGCTCGACCGTTTAGGTTTCAAGTGGGGTAAGGAACTGGTACATTTCTCCTATGGTATGGTGGAGCTGCCAAATGGTAAGATGAAGAGCCGCGAGGGTACCGTTGTCGATGCCGATGACCTGATGGAACTGATGGTCAGCGATGCCCTGAAAACCTCGATGGAATTGGGGAAATTCGACGATATGAGCGAGGAAGAGCGCAATGAGATAGCTCGTATCGTGGGTATGGGTGCCTTGAAGTACTTTATCCTGAAAGTCGATGCCCGTAAGAACATGCTCTTCAATCCAGAGGAAAGTATCGATTTCAACGGTAATACCGGTCCCTTTATCCAATATACCTACGCTCGTATCCGCTCGATTCTGCGCAAGGCAGAGGCTACAGGTATTGTCTTGGATTCTCTGAACTCCCTGAACTCCTTGAACTCCAAGGAAGTAGAGCTGATCCAGAAGATGAACGAGTTTGGTGCCGCTGTAGAACAGGCCGGCAAGGACTATTCTCCCAGCGGTATCGCTAATTACTGCTATGAGCTCACAAAGGTATTCAACCAGTTTTATCACGATTACTCAATCTTAAATGAGTCTGATGAACAGAAGAAGGCTGTCCGTCTGATGCTGGCTAAAAATGTTGCAAAAATCATCAAGAGCGGCATGGCTCTCCTTGGTATCGAAGTACCTGAACGTATGTAAGTATGCAGAATCCCCCAGATTACAGACATGACACCGTACTGCCCCTGCCGCCTGAGGTAAGGGCAGACGCATGGGCTGTTGATGCAGCCTGCTCAGGTAATCCTGGACCGATGGAGTATCAGGCCATCGATCTGCAGACGGGGGCTCGCGTGTTCCATTATGGACCGGTTTACGGCACCAACAATATCGGTGAGTTCCTGGCTATTGTCCATGCCCTGGCACTCTGCTGGCAGAAGGGGTTGCCCAACAAGACCATCTACTCGGATTCCTACAATGCCATCCTCTGGGTGAGCAAGCGCAAATGTAAGACAAAATTAGAGCGCACGCCACAGACGGAACAGCTTTTTCAGATCATTGCCCGAGCAGAGAACTGGTTGCTGACACATGACTATAAAAACCCAATTATGAAGTGGGAAACACAGAAATGGGGCGAGGTGCCTGCCGATTTTGGACGCAAATAAAGCGGTTTAATTCTTTTTAACTTACCTAACAAGCTTGCAATCTGAAATTTTTAATATATTTGCAAGCAAAATTGCAATTTTGGACATTGTGTTAGTGTTAAATTAAGAAGATGACTGATATTCTACTATCCAGTTTTCTAAGCTTGTTTGCCTTATTTGGCAAGGAAGAACAAGTTGATGAGGCATGGGCAAAAACCATGCTGGAGTCTATGAGATGTCTGATGATATGGGGACGGATCCGCAGGAGACGGTTAACTCTATCTGCAAGGAACTGAAAACCAAGATTTCTCATAAGGAAGCCGCACTGCTGCTCTTGCGTCTGATGGAATTCTGCAACTATCAGGAAGGTCACACCGACTACCTGTTTACCACAATGGCCAAGACCTTGGAGATTTCCGATGCCCAGTTCAAGATCTTTGTTGATTTCGTCAACAACCGTCAGAACGAGCACGTGATGATCCATCAGCTCGAAGACACCAAAGGTCAGTTGAAGACCTTGCTGGATCCTGAGACTGGCATGCTGCTTTTCACCTACACGGGACCCGACACGGTGGTGCTCAATGATGTGCCCGTACTCTCTGGTACCTATCAGGTATGGATCCAGAGCAGTGTGTTGAAGGGAGCCAGCGGCAAGCCCGTTTATTATTCCACAATCCTTGATGCCTATAAGAGTGCCAAAGGCCTGAAAGTGGACAAGACGGAAGAAGTGGAGTTCTGCGGACGCAACATCAACTTCCGTTTCCCCAACAGCGATAATGGTATGCACGACCTGAGTTTCACACTGCGCAATGGTGAACTGTTGGCCATCATGGGTGGTTCAGGTACTGGTAAGACTACCCTGCTCTCACTGCTGAATGGCACCTTGAGACCACAGGAGGGCACCATCACCATTAACGGACATGACATCTCCGAGCCTGCCGCTAAGTCGCTGATTGGCTATGTGCCACAAGACGACCTGCTGATCGAAGAGCTGACCGTCTATCAGAACCTGTGGTTCACCGCCAAGCTCTGCTTTGAGGGCATGAGTGAGGCCGACCTCGACAAGCGGGTGATGAAAACCCTCAAAGACTTAGGTCTTGATGCCACCAAGGATCTGAAGGTGGGATCTGCCATCAACAAATATATCTCCGGTGGTCAGCGCAAGCGTTTGAATATCGCCCTCGAGCTGATACGTGAACCGGCTGTGCTCTTCCTTGATGAGCCTACATCTGGCCTCTCTTCTGCCGATACAGAAAAGGTGATCAACCTGCTGAAGGAGCAGACCCAGAAGGGAAAACTGATCATTGTGAATATCCACCAGCCGTCAAGTGATGTCTATAAGCTTTTCGACCGTCTGTGGCTACTCGATAAAGGTGGTTATCCCGTCTTCGACGGCAACCCCATTGATGCCATTACCTATTTCAAGACAGCAGCCGACTATGCCGATGCAGACACCAGTGCCTGTCCCACTTGTGGTAATGTGAACCCGGAGATCGTGCTGAACATCATCGATGAAAAGGCACTTAACAACAACGGTGAGATCTCTGATGAGCGAAAGATGAGTCCACAGGAGTGGCACGAGCTCTATCTGAAGAACAGACCCGAGTTGCCAGAGCCTAAGGTCAGCGATGTGCCGCCCTCGGATCAGAAGAAACCCAATGCATTCAAGCAGTTCCTCATCTTCTTACGTCGTAACATACGCACGAAGATCACCAATGTCCAATATCTGTGTATCACACTGCTTGAGGCACCGTTGCTGGCAGTGGTCTGCGCCCTGCTGACACGTTATGCCCCGCCAGAAGGCTACTCCGTGATGGACAACAAGAATCTGGTGAGCTATTTCTTCATGGCAGTCATCGTTGCCACCTTTATTGGTATGAGTGGTAGTGCCGAGGAGATCATCAAAGACCGTGCGCTGTTGAAACGCGAGAGTTTCCTGAATCTGTCGTACAGCAGCTACATCGCCTCGAAGATTGTCTATATGGCAGGTGTGTCACTATTACAGACCCTGCTGTTTATCTTAATCGGTAATTATATCATGGGACTCCACGGCCTGTTTATGACGTGGTGGATCATCCTCTTCGTCACAGCCCTGCTGTCAAGTCTGATGGGTCTGCTGCTCTCTCAGTGCCTGAACTCCGTAGTAGCTATCTATATCACGATTCCTATCCTGCTGATTCCACAGATTCTGCTTTGCGGACTGGTGGTCAGCTTCTCTGATCTGGCTCCTAAGAGCACGACAGGCAATGTGCCCCTGATTGGCGAGATTATCCCGTCACGCTGGGCTTATGAGGCCTTAGCTGTCACCTCTTTCACCGATAATGACTATGAGGCCCCATTCTTCGAGTTGGATCAGAAGAAATACGAGACTCAGTTCTATAACTTCGGTTATGTTAACGAGTTGCAGTCACAATTAGAGACCATGAAGAGTGAACAGGAACAAGGCAAGGAGGTCGATCCCATGCATATGGAAACCATTCGCATCAACTTGCCTATCGTATCTTCCTATTGTGGCATGGAGCCTTACAAGGGCGATTACAGCTATGCGTCACTCCGCCAGTATCTGAAGGATGCGGAGAAGTTGCTGGTGGATCGCAGCAATGCGATTTCCATCCAAGCCGACAGGCAGATCTCCTCAATGGTTCGTGAGATGGGTAAGGATGCCGTCTTGGAAGTGAAACGCAATAACCACAATCTCAAACTTGAGGATTGCGTTGTAGGTGCTGATCAGAAAGGCATGCTTGAAGTCATCGACGGACATATCGTGCCTCGCATGCAAGCCATCTTCCTCACCCCGCAGAACAACTGGGGTCGCGCGCCTTTCTATAGTAGCGTGAAGATCTTGGGCGACTGGTATATCAAGACCCTTTGGTTCAACATAGCTGTTTTGTTGCTGATGGGCTTCATCCTCTCAATATTCCTCTTCACCGATTGGCCGGGAAGAGCTATCAGAAAGTAGAAATTACATATAATTCTTTTATTAATAACTATCAATTAACAAAAAAAATGAAAAAATTATCAATTCTCGCTGTCGCATTCGCAGCAATTGCATTTGCAGCTTGTGGAAACAAAACTGCAAAGAACACTGAATTAGCCGATTCAGTAGTAAAGAGTTTCGAACAGGAGCAGATTGAAGCAAGCATTAAGATGCATGTTGACAGTCTGGCTAGTGAGGTCGGCAAGCTGAAGCAGCTTCCTTTCCTGCAGAAAGACAATGAAGGTTCCTTCAAGTTGACAAAGGAGGAGAAGCAGGTGAAGCCCGACTATCTGCTGAACCCCTCTGTAGCAGAGAATGCTACCACACTCGCAGAGAAATATCGTGTGATGGCTGCTCTCGAGGTTGACAAGAGTGTTGCTAAACTCTATGAGATGCCTCTTGAGGACTACGACAAGGCTATCACCAAGTTGGCTGCCGACATCAACGATCCTTCTTTCAAGGTTCTTGAAAATAGCGACGCTGCCGAGACTCCTCAGGCTCTCTATGATGCCATGAACGAGAACAACCGCATCAACTACTTCTGGCAGGTTGCTGCTGCTTCTCTCGTAGAGCAGATCTATTGCGCTAGCAAGAACTCAGACAAGTTCCTCGCTGCTTTCGACGACGATGCTGCTGCAAACACCACTTTCCGTGTTGTGCTGATCCTCGATGCCCTGAACCGTCTCTCTGAGTACGATCCCGACATCAAGCCCGTTGCTGAGGCTCTGGCTACTCTCGACACCCTTAACGCTACAACCGTTACTGAGCTGAAGGCTCAGCTGGCTGAGGCAAAGGAGCAGATTGAGGCTGCCCGTAAGGCCCTCACCAAGTAAGAGGTTACACCTTATTTATAATATAATCCCCGGAAGTGGTCAACTTTCGGGGATTATTTTTTGATAGCACACCAACTGGTTCACACCGTCTCTGATGGTTTCCCTCACCTCAGCTGTTGCTGGTATCTGTGGGGCACGGGTTCCATCGGTGACTGTCATGCCAAGGTTTGTCTCTACACGAAGCTCGTCCCAGAGGCCCTTATCGATAAACGACTGTAAGGTCTTGGCACCCCCCTCCACTATCAACGACTGGATCTGGTGGGCATGCAGACTCTCCAGGTTCAGAGGGTGCGCACGATCAATGATCAGGCGCTTCGGGTTTGCACCACTCCACTCACGGACAGTCAACTGGGGTTTATCTCTTTCATCAGTCACTCGTCCCACCAGGATCGCATCCTCCTCGGCACGAAGTTTATGGGAGAGCATCTTGGTGAAGTCGTTGGATATCTGTATCGGCTTGAAATGATCATCGATAAAACCATTAGCCGTCTGAGCCCATTTCAGGATGATATAGGGGCGCTGCTCCCGATGAAAAGTAAAGAAACGACGGTTCAGAGCCTCACATTCCTTCTCAAGCACGCCCACTTCCACCTCGATACCGGCATCTCTCAGTTTACGGATACCCCGACCTTTCACCTCAGCAAAGGGATCCACACAGCCAACAACGGCACGCCGCACACCTTTCTGAATGATCAGATCGGCACAAGGGGGGGTCTTACCATAATGCGAACAGGGCTCCAGACTCACATAGATGGTTGCTTCTTTCAAAAGTGGCTCGTCTTCTGCACGCACAGAGGCAAACGCATTTACCTCGGCATGTCCTTCGCCACAACGCACATGATAGCCCTCACCGATAATCCTGCCATCCGCACTCACGATCACAGCACCCACCATCGGATTGGGCTTGGCATTCTGCTGACCATTCCGAGCCAACTGCAGACAGCGCCGCATGTATTTTTCGTCGTCTATCATCACTTTTTTACCGTTTTACTTTTCTACCTTTTTACTTTTTACTATCTTTGCATCCGCTATGACATACGAAACGCTCTGCCACAGACTATCCACATGTTATGAAGCAGGCGAGGCCAAGGCCCTCGTCCGCTGGGTACTCGACGTGCGTTTCGACCTGTCGCTGGCAGACATTCTTTGCGGCAAAGTTACACAATTATCCGCAGACGACCAAGCAGAACTGGAAAAAATCATGCAGAGACTTGAAAAAGGCGAACCCGTACAATATATAATAGGTGTAGCCGATTTCGCAGGTCGCCAGTTCAAGGTGGCTCCTGGTGTACTTATCCCCCGACCGGAGACCGCAGAGCTCTGTGAATGGGTGGTCTCAGAGGCTCAAAATGCCTCGCAACTACTGGATATCGGGACAGGTAGCGGTTGCATCGCCATCACCTTGGCAGCGGAGTTGCCTCACGCAAAGGTCTCGGCGTGGGATATCTCCGACGATGCCCTCCGCATCGCTAGCGGCAATGCCAGCCTTCTTGGTGCCAACGTGACAATTGAGAAGCACGATATTCTTGATACAGCCATAGCTACTGATACCCAGCCAATCTACGATGTCATCGTCAGTAATCCCCCCTACATCAAACCGTCAGAACGCGATGGAATGGCGAAAAATGTACTCGACTATGAGCCCGGTATCGCCCTTTTCGCCCCAGAGGCTAATCCCATCATCTTCTATCAGAAGATTGCCCACTTTGCATGGAAGAACCTCAGAGAGGGGGGACGTCTCTTCTTCGAATTGAACCCACTCACGTCGGAGGCTGTCGGCGATGACCTCCGCCAATTAGGATTCTCCGACATCGAATTCCGTCAGGATCTATATGGCAAACAACGGTTCCTTAAAGCTACTAAGATATGAAAAAAGAAATCACCCAGCAAGAAGCCTTCCTGCAATTGGCTTCCCTATGTGCCCAGGCTGAGCACTGTGAAAAGGAGATGCGCGACAAACTCAAGCGCTGGGGTATCGATGAATCTGCACAAAATCACATCATCGAACGCCTGATCAATGAACGCTACATCGATGATGAACGCTATGCGCGAGCCTTCGTCAAAGATAAGATACGCTACAACAAATGGGGCCGGCGCAAGGTGCAACAGGGCCTCTGGATGAAACAAATCGCCCCGGAGATTCAACAGCGTGTACTCGATGAAATCGATGATCAGGAGTATCTCAACGTGCTCCGTCTTCTACTGAAACAGAAGCGGAAGAGTGTTAAGGCAGAGAGTGACTACGAACTGAACCAGAAACTCGTGCGCTTTGCCCTGGGACGTGGGTTCACCTTCAATATCATCCGCCAATGCCTCGATGTCGATGAGGAGATGGAAGAATACGATGAAACCGATTAGTTTCTGGCGTCGTCTGCTCGATTTGATCGCCCCACGTCTCTGTGTGGTCTGTCGGCACAGGTTGTCTGTCACCGAAGAAATCATCTGTTCCAAGTGCAACTTCCACCTACCTCGCACGGAATTCCATCTCAATGCCTATGACAACGAGATGGCACGGCTCTTCTGGGCTCAGATACCCATCCAGCGCGCCACAGCTTTCTTCTATTATGAGCCGCATGCCGAGACAGCCAACATCATCTACGAGCTGAAATATAAGAACCGTCCTGAGATCGGCACTATCATTAGTCGTATGCTGGCCAAAGAGATCCAACCCGCTGGATTCTTCGATGAAATCGACGGAATTGTGCCTGTTCCCCTTGCCAAGAAGCGCCTCCACCAACGTGGTTACAACCAGAGTGAAGAGATCGCCCAGGGCATCAGTGAGATCACAGGACTGCCTGTCTATAAGAAGGTGGTAAGGCGCAACAGCTTCAAAGGCTCTCAGACGAACAAAGGCCGTTGGGATCGCCAGGAAAATGTAGAGCATGTCTTTGAACTCATCGATGCCCAGGCTGTCTGCAACAGGCATCTGCTGCTCATCGATGATGTCGTCACCACTGGTGCCACCTGCATCGCCTGTGCCAAAGCCCTTTGCCAGGCGGGCAACGTCCGCATCAGCATCCTCTCCCTCGCCTTCGCCAAATCATAACTCACTATCGGAAATACTCAAATAAATTTGGTATTTCGCTCACTTATTCGTACCTTTGTGCCCAAATTAAGATTTATCATTATGGAAATCAAGAATCAATTTGCCAAGAAACTGATGGACATTCAGGCCATCAAGTTGCAACCCAACGACCCGTTTACATGGGCCTCAGGTTGGAAATCACCGATTTATACCGACAACCGCAAGACACTGTCGTTTCCCGAGCTCCGCTCGTTTGTGAAACTCGAGCTCTGTCACCTCATTCAGGAGAACTTCCCTGAGGCAGAGGCTGTGGCAGGTGTTGCCACCGGAGCGATAGCCCAGGGCGCCCTCGTAGCCGATCAGCTAGGACTCCCCTACAGCTACGTCCGTCCGAAGCCGAAAGATCACGGTATGGGCAATCAGGTGGAAGGCGAGATCAAGAAAGGTGCCAAGGTAGTAGTGGTCGAGGATCTGATCTCTACTGGAGGCTCTTCTCTGAAAGCCGTTGCCGCCCTCCGCGAATATGGCGTGGAAGTGGTTGGTATGGTGGCATCGTTTACCTATGGCTTCCCTGTGGCAGAGCAGGCTTTTGCAGAGGCTGGTGTGAAACTCATCACCCTGAGCAACTACGAGGCAGTGATCGAGGAAGCCGCCAAGACGGGTTATATTAAAGAGGAAGACAAGGCTGTGCTTGCCGAATGGCGCAAGAGCCCTGAAACATGGAAGCAGTAAGCCTCTCATTTTTCATTATTTCATTTTTACATTTTTTCATTATTTCATTTTTACATGGGATTATTCGGAAGTGAATCAAAATTCGAGAGTAGCGTCAAGCAAGTGCCCTACCCTCAGCAGGCTGTGTATGATAACATCAGCGACCTGAACAATCTGGAAAAAGTACGCGACCGTGTGCCTGAGGATAAAGTCAACGATTTTAGCTTCGATCAGGATACTGTGAGTCTCAACGTGGCTCCTGTCGGGGAACTCAAGCTCCGTATCTGTGAGCGCGAGGAGCCCAAGTGCGTGAAGTTCGAGACGGTGCAGTCACCCGTTCCCTTCAATGTATGGGTACAGGTATTGCCTGTCGATGAGAACAACTCCAAGATGAAGGTCACGGTGAAGGCAGAGCTCAATCCATTCATTAAGAGTATGGTAGAGAAGCCCCTCCAGGAAGGTGTCGAGAAGATTGCCGATGCCCTCGCACAGGTACATTATGTATAATTAAGACAAGCAGAACATAAGGGAATGAAACTCTGGGAAAAGAACTTTGAGGTCAACAAGGAAATAGAGCGTTTCACCGTCGGACGAGACCGTGAGATGGACCTCTATCTGGCGAAATACGATGTGCTGGGTTCTATGGCACATATCACCATGCTCGAATCCATCGGACTTCTGGAGCATGATGAGCTCCCCCAGCTGCTCGCTGAGTTGAAAAACATCTATCTCTCGGCAGAGCGTGGTGAGTTTGTGATTGAAGAGGGTGTCGAGGATGTCCACTCTCAGGTGGAGATGATCCTCACCCGTCGTCTGGGCGATATGGGAAAGAAGATCCACTCGGGTCGTTCGCGCAACGATCAGGTGCTGGTTGACCTGAAGCTCTTCACCCGTCATGAGCTGAAGGAGATTGCCGACGGCGTAAAGATTCTCTTCGACGAGCTGATCCAGAAGAGCAACCAGTATAAGGATGTGCTCATGCCAGGCTATACCCACCTTCAGATCGCCATGCCCTCCAGCTTCGGACTCTGGTTCGGGGCCTATGCCGAGAGCCTCACCGACGATATGCTGTTCCTGCAGGCCGCCTATAAGATGACCAACCGCAACCCGCTGGGCTCCGCTGCCGGCTATGGCTCTTCCTTCCCCCTCAACCGCACGATGACCACCCAGCTCCTGGGTTTCGACTCGATGGACTACAATGTGGTATATGCTCAGATGGGGCGCGGCAAGATGGAGCGTAACGTGGGCTTCGCCATCGCCACCATCGCCGGCACCCTGGCAAAACTGGCCTTCGATGCCTGTCTGTTCAACTCCCAGAACTTCTCTTTCGTGAAACTCCCGAAGGAGTGTACCACCGGTTCGAGCATCATGCCTCACAAGAAGAATCCCGATGTCTTCGAGCTGATACGCGCCAAGTCCAACAAGCTCCAGTCGCTGCCCCAGCAGGTGATGCTCATCATGAACAACCTGCCCTGCGGCTACTTCCGCGACCTGCAGATCATCAAGGAGGTGTTCCTGCCGGCTTTCGACGAGCTGAAGGACTGTCTGCAGATGACCGCCTACATCATCAATAAGATAGAAGTCAACGAGCATATCCTCGACAACCCGATGTACGACCCGATGTTCTCTGTTGAGGAGGTGAACCGCCTCGCCGCCAACGGCATGCCCTTCCGCGATGCCTATAAGAAGGTGGGCCTCGACATCGAGGCAGGTCAGTTCCACGCCAGCCATGACATCCATCACACCCACGAGGGCTCCATCGGCAACCTCTGCAACGATCAGATTCAAGCCCTCATGCAGCAAACACTCGACGGCTTCCACTTCGAGCGTATGACCGAGGCAGAGCGTAAACTCTTAGGCCGATGAACAGATTCAGGCACATACTCTGCGTGTTCTGTCTGATGCTGGTGGCCTGCAACGCCAACGACAGCATCAGCCGTGAGAACCGCTGTCAGTTCATCTTCGACACCACGCTCCATCCCCTGCCCTGTCATCTCACAGGCATCCTGGGCAACAACGGCCACTTCTGCCAGGTGCAGACCTATGTCGATAACAAGGGCATCCGCCATCTGAAGACCACCCGCAACTTCGACAACGCCAAGGACGATGTAGCCCTCTCCACAGAACGCGAGGCCCAGTTTAATTACTACCTCGGCGCCAACGACTGCATCATCATCGGCACCAGCAGCTATGATTTCACCCTGCTCACGTGGGACGGCCAGTGCCCCAACTGCCTCACGGATTACGGAGGCTACAGCTATCCCCTCACCTGGCAGGACAACGGCCACAAGCTCCACTGTGCCAAGTGCAGCCGCTCCTACGATGTCAACAACGGCGTGGTGGCCGATGGGGCGTCGGGGCGCCAGCTGCTCAGATACTATGCCGCCCTCGAAAACGGACTCATCCGTGCTTGGAACTAAGCCAAAAATCTAAAAATTGTGTAAAAAGTTTGGCTATTCCAATTATTAGACTTACCTTTGCACTCGCGAAATAAGTCGCAACTGCATAATGGTTTGCCGTGATGGTGGAATTGGTAGACACGAGGGACTTAAAATCCCTTGACCAGAAATGGTTGTGCGGGTTCGAGTCCCGCTCGCGGCACTAATAAAGATCCTTCTCCTGACTGTAGTCTCAACGATGCTCTTCACTTCGTGTTCGAAGTTAGGGCCTCTCTCAGCCGACAATTTCACGGTTTCACCCAACCCCCTCGAAACCCAGAAAGGCGCCGTTCCCGCCACGATCAACGGGCATTTCCCCGCAAAGTACATGAACAAGAAAGCCGTGGTGACCATCATCCCCGAGCTGCGCTATGCCAACGGCGAGCGTGTGAAGGGCAGCACCGCCACCTTCCAGGGTGAGAACGTCAACGACAACAACCAAGTCATCGCCTATCAGTCAGGCGGCAACTACACGCTAAAGACCAACTTCGCCTATGCCGACTGCAACAAGGCCGACCTCTATATGACCTTCGATGCCCGTCTGGGCTCCAAGCAGGTCACCATCCCCGAGGTGATGGTAGCCCGTGGCATCATAGCCACCTCCGAGCTCTATCGCCGCACCGTCACCACCGCCCAGGCAGCAGTGGCCCCCGATGCCTATCAGCGCATCACGAAGAAGAAGCAGGAGGCCAACATCAAGTTCCTCATCCAGCAGGCCAACCTCCGCAAGAGCGAGTTGAAGAACAACTCCGTGAAGGAGTTTGTCAGGATGCTTAAGCAGATCAACGACGATCGTGAGGGCCTGAACCTCGAGAATGTCGAAGTCTCAGCCTACGCCTCACCCGATGGCGGTTTCAGCATCAACGACAAGCTCGCCAACCAGCGTCAGAAGGTCTCAGAGCAATACGTCAACCAGGAACTCAAGAAGATCAAGATGAACGCCAATGTCGATGCCAAATACACCGCCCAGGACTGGGAAGGCTTCCAGGAACTCGTGAAAGCCAGCAACATCCAGGACAAAGACATCATCCTGCGCGTGTTAGCCATGTATAAGGACCCCCAGGAGCGCGAGCAGCAAATCAAGAACATCTCCTCCGCCTTCCGCGAGCTGGCCGACGGCATCCTGCCACAGCTGCGCCGTTCACGCCTCATCATCAACTACGAGACCATCGGCCGCAGCGACGAGCAGATCCTCGATCAGATCAAGGCCGACCCCAAGAAGCTGAGTGCCGAGGAACTCCTTTACGGCGCAGCCCTCAAGGAGACCCCCGCCGAACAGGAGGCAGTCTATAAGCTCGCCACCACCGTTTATCCCAACGATGCCAGAGCCTACAACAACCTCGCCACCCTCGCCTATGCCCGTGGCGACTACGAGACAGCCAAATCGCTGCTGGCACAAGCCCTGCGCATCGATGCCAAGCTCCCCGAGGCCAAGGCCAACCAGGGACTGCTGGCCCTGCAGAGCGGCGATGTGAAGACCGCCGAGCTCCTCATCGCCTCAGCCACCGATGCCAACGGCCTGTCGGAGATCATGGGTAACCTCAACCTCGCCAAAGGCAATTACGCCCAGGCCGAGCAGGATTTTGGCGACATCAGCTCCAACAGCGCCGCCCTCGCCCAGATCCTCAACAAGAACTACGCCGCCGCAGAGTCCACGCTGAAGCACGTCAAGCAGGCCGATGCCGTCACCGACTATCTGAAAGCCATCACCTACTACCGCATGGGTAACACCACCGATGCCAAGACGGCCTTACAGCAAGCCACCGGCAAGGACCAGCAGCTGGCCAAGTATGCCGAAACCGATCTCGAGGTAAAACAGTAATCCGATGAAGAAAGGAATAGCTTACCTGTTGACGCTCATCAGTCTGGCGCTCCTCACGTCATGCGGAGAGAGCCGCCGCACCTTCCTCCTCGAAGGCACCTTCAAGGGCTTCAACCAGGGCGAGCTATACATCTGCGACCTCAATGGCGGTTCCCCCCTCGACACGGTAGCCGTCGTCAAGAGCCAGTTCCGCTATGAGATAGCCCTCGAAGACCCCACCGCCTTCATCGTCATCTTCCCCAACTTCTCCGAAGTGCCCGTCTATGGCGAGCCCGGTGCCACCGTCACCATCGAAGGCGATGTCTCCCACCTGCGCGAGATCGAAGTCGAGGGAACCGACGAGAACGAGGTCATGACGAAATACCGCAAGAAGACCAGTCAGCAGACACCCCCCGAGGTAGCCCTCTCCACCGAGCAGTTCATCAAAGACAACCCCGCCTCGCCCTTTGCACTCTATCTCATCCGCAAAGTCTTCATCCAGTCGTCCCAGCCCGATTACAAACGCGCTGCCGACCTCATGGCCCTCGTCATCCAGGCCAACCCCAGCACCTCCGACGAGCTCAAGGCCCAGATGAAACAGATGGAAGGAATCAGCTACCTGAAAGATGGCGGACGCCTGCCCTCGTTCACCGTCACCGACATCAACGGTGAGACCGTCAAATCCGCCGACCTCAACGCCAAGGTCAACGTCATCACCGTATGGAATACCGACAACTATGAGGGCATGGGCATCCTGCGCCAGCTGCAGAAGAAGCAGAACGACGTGGGCGACGACCTGAAGATCCTCACCATCTGCATGGAAGCCGACCTCAAAGCCTGCCGTCTGCGACTCGAGCGCGACTCCATCACCTGGCACACCATCTGCGACCCCCGGCTATGGAACACCCCCATCATCCAGCAGATCGGCCTCTCCTATATCCCCGACAATATCCTCATCGATGACAAAGGCAAGATCATAGCCCACTCCCTAAGTCAGGAGGAACTCATGAAAAGGATCGAAAAGCTATTACCGAAGAAAGAAGAATAAGAAGAGACAACATCTTTAATCGTTAAACCCTGATACTATGCTTATTAAAACTTTTTGTGCCGAAGTGATGGGACTGGAAGCTACAACCATTACCATCGAAGTGAGTCTGACCAGAGGTGTGATGTTCCACTTGTCAGGATTAGCTGATACAGCAGTCAAAGAGAGTTATGACCGCATCCGTGCAGCTATCCAGAATGTGGGATTCAAACTGTCACCCGCCGATCTGACTATCAACCTCAGTCCTGCTGACATCCGGAAGGAAGGTAGTGGTTATGACCTTTCGTTGGCTATAGGCATTTTGGCAGCCCATGGAAAAGTGTGCGATGAGATGCTACATGACTTTATGCTGATAGGAGAACTCGGCCTCGATGGGCAATTGAAGCCCGTCAATGGCATACTTTCTGTAGCCATCCGTGCCAGGAAGGATAAGTTCAAAGGCCTAATAGTGCCTATTGAAAACGCACGCGAAGCCGCTGTTGTCGAAGATCTTGAAGTCTATGGTATGAACAGTCTAGCCGATGTCATCAGCTTCTTCAACGGAGGGGCGGCGTTTGAACCAACGGTGGTAGATACCAAGAAAGAATTCTATACCCAACAATACACCTGTGATCTCGACTTTGCCGACGTAAAAGGTCAGGAGAGTGTAAAACGTGCCCTTGAGGTGGCTGCTGCCGGTGGACATAATGTGATTCTAATCGGACCTCCTGGAAGCGGCAAATCCATGATGGCCAAGCGCTTACCAAGTATCATGCCACCCCTCTCCTTAGCAGAAAGCTTAGAAACCACACAGATTCACTCTGTGGCAGGCAAGCTCAGTTATGACAAATCACTGATTGCCCAGCGTCCTTTCCGTAGTCCTCACCACACTGTCTCACAGGTGGCGATGACAGGTGGTGGCAACAGAGCCCTTCCTGGTGAGGTTAGTATGGCTCACAATGGTGTGCTGTTTCTCGATGAATTGCCTGAATTCAATAAAAGTACACTCGAAGTACTGCGACAACCACTTGAAGATCGCAAAATCACCATCTCGCGTGCCAAATACACGGTGGAATATCCCTGTTCTTTCATGTTTGTTGCCTCCATGAACCCCTGCCCTTGCGGATATTATGGTGACCCAACCCATCACTGTGTCTGTACACCAGGTCAGATTCAACGCTACATGAACAAGATTTCCGGTCCTTTATTGGATCGTATAGACATTCATTGTGAGGTGACGGTTGTGCCTTTCAAGCAACTTTCGCAGATGCAGACAGGAGAGCCGTCGTCTGTTATCCGCGAAAGGGTTTTGAAGGCTCGCCATATTCAGGAGCACCGATTCCAAGGGCACAAAGGCATACATTGCAATGCCCAGATGACTGAGCGCATGATTCATAAATACGCCGAACCCGACGAGAGTTCTTTGGGTCTCCTTCGGATGGCAATGGAGCGACTGAAGCTCTCTGCCCGCGCGTATAATAGAATATTAAAAGTGGCCCGCACCATCGCCGACTTGGAGGGTTCGGAGATAGTACAAAGCCAACACATCGCCGAAGCTGTGGGATACAGGAATCTTGACAGGGGCGATTGGGCTGAGAGGGGATAGCCCCCCGAAGTGGCTCTATTATTTCTTCTTCTTGAAGAGTTTCTGGAAGACGTTTTCCTTCTTGGGTTTCTTCGCCTTATCCTTGGCTTCTTTCTCGGCAATCTCCTTCTTGGTCCTGAAGAGGTTGCCCAGCTTGAGCTTCATCTTGGGCTTCACCTTGAGGTCGCTCATCTTATCGACATCGGTAAAGGAGAAGGTGCAATCCCAGTCCATCATCTTCTTGGTGTGACTGACAGAGCCTTCGGCCAGGGTGCCGTTGCTGGCAAACTCGACCTCCATGTTCTTCAGACGGAAGCCGCCATAGCCTGCCTCATAGACGGTGGCCTTGACCTCGCCGATGGGGAGCTTACCGCCGCCGTTCTTCTTACGGATCATGGCGGTGCGGGCCTTGTGGATGTCGATGGTGAAGTTAGCCTTGGCGCCTACATCGTTGAGTTTGGGCATCTTTAAGACCTTGCCTAACTGGATCCTACGTGAGTCAACGAAGCCGGTGACGTACTTGGTCTTCTCGTCGAGGGCGAAGGTAAAGGCGAGGTTGCCGGCATCGGTACGCAGCGTGCCCCCGAAGATCTCCTTCTTATAGAGTACGGAGAAGTTACCTGTGTAATAGATGGTGCCGAGGGCATCGAGCTGGTTCATCATCAGCTTCTTCACGGTGAACTGGTTGATGATCTGGATGGGGATGCCGCGCTGGGCTTTCATCTCCTTGACATGGAAGCCCACATCGAGCTTCTCTTTCTCCTTGAGGTGCAGGATGCGACCCTCGGCGGCAATCTGCAGGCGCTTGTCGGCGGTATAGACGTGCACATCCTTGAAGTAGAGGGAGCTGTCGTTGCCGCTGAAGAGCACGTCGAGCTCAAGGGGCATGGTGAAGTTCTTCAGCACGGGGGCAAAGGGTCGGGAGATGTCGCGCAGATGGGTGGTGCCCTTGATGCGCGAGGTCTCAAACGAGAACTTACGGCCTTGCTTCTTGCTGGGCAGCACGACATTGGCGCTGTCGAACTTCAGCACGGTGGATTCCTGCTGCAGCATGATATGATCGAGATGGAGCCTGTCTTTCAGGACGCCTACACCGAAATGCATGTTCTTGATGTTGAAGCCGGTGACAGAGTCACGTGCCACCATATTGTTCATGACGGCATGCAGGGAGTCTTTCGAGAAGAAATCGACGGTGAGGTCCATCTTGGCGGTGACGTCGAGGTGATCGACATCGAAGAAGCCTCGCTTCGGACGATCGTGATTCTTTCGGGGCTTATGGTTGTTGGTGGTGAAGTGCACCTGATCGAGGTTGAGGTGATGGATGGTTTTCTCACCCTTATACTCGATGGAGCCGATGGCGAACGTGGCGGTGACGGGGCCCTTCTTCTTCACGAAGCCCCACTGGCCTTTGAGGTTCTTCAGCTTGCCGCTGGGCTTACTGAGCCAGGTGTCTTCGTACTTCGCACTCTCGAGGCTTACCTGATTGGTGTCATTGAAGGTGAGCTCGATGTTCTTGATAGACACGAGGTTGATGGCGAGGGCCATCGGCGCCTTCTGGGTGGAATCCTTCTGCTCCGTCTTCGGCTTCTGCTTCTTGGGGTCTTTCTTGAAGGCATCGATCAGGAACTGGTAGTTGGCAGGACCGTCCTTGGGCTTGTAGAGGCGGGCCTTCACACCGTCGAGCAGCACTTCCTCGACCTCGAGTTCCCTGCTGATCAGCTTCAGGAGGTCAACATCCACAAGCAGGCGCCCCAGCTCGAGCATCTTACGGTGCTGCTGGTCTTCTACCTCCAGGCCTTCGAGACTGATCTTCTGGGTAAACACTTTTACACTGGCATGGCCGATTTTTACACGCGTGCCTAACTTTAACTCCAACTGCTCGGTGGCATACTGCGCCAGATCATCCTGCACCGACTGGGTGTTGAGCAGAAGGGCTGCTATGCCTAGCAGAACGACTACCAACACGACGACGATGATGACGAACTTCAATATGAACTTAATGATTGTACTCACTTCTTTTGGGGTTTTAGTTTGTATTCGGTTGCAAAAATAAGAAAAAAATCCGATTCCTTTCCTATGATTGGGCAAAAAATTAGAAATTATTTCGTAACTTTGCAGTCGAATTCGACTACACACAGGAGAAAAATGGATAAATCTGCCTACATCCGACTGCTCGAGGAGCACGACATCAAACCCACTGCCAACCGCATCACCGTGGTGGAGGCGCTGGACACCTCGATACTGCCCCAATCGCTGGCAGAACTGGAGCGCAGGATACAGACCATCGACAAGTCGAACATCTTCAGGGCCCTCACCCTCTTCCATGAGCGACGCATCGTACACACCATCGAGGGGGGCAATGACGGTACGCGCTATGAGCTCTGCCACAGTCACAGCCATGAGCACGATGACGACCAGCACCCGCACTTCTACTGTGAGGTGTGTCATCAGACCTACTGCCTCGACGGACTGGAAGTGCCGCAGCTGTGCCTGCCTCAGGGCTTCAAAATGCATTCGGTGAATTATATGATTAAAGGAATATGTCCACACTGCCATTCAGAGTCATAGCCTTCGATGCCGACGACACCCTCTGGGACTGCCAGTCGCACTTCGAAGCCGTAGAGAAACATCTCTACCAACTCATCGCACCTTATTGTGAAGACCCCGCCAAGGAGCTCTACCAGACGGAGTCGGGCAACATGGCCGATCTGGGCTATGGCTGCAAGGCCTTTACCATCTCTATCATCGAGACGGCTCTCCGTGTGGGGGGAGACCACCTGCAGGCTGACATGCTGGCCGACCTGCTGAACCACAGCAAGCAGCTGCTGCAACTGCCTGCCACCCCGCTGCCGGAGGTGGAGGAGACACTGCAGCGCCTACAGGCTTACCCGTATCGCCTCGTGCTGTTTACCAAGGGGGAGCTGCAGGATCAGGAGAACAAGCTACGCCGCAGCAAACTGGAGAAATACTTCAGTCATGTGGAGATCACCTCTGACAAGACGGAGGTGGAGTTCCAGCAGCTGTGCGAGCACCTGGGCATCCTGCCTAACGAACTGATGATGGTGGGTAACTCGCTGAAGAGCGACATCGCCCCTGCCCTCACCATCGGCGCATGGGCCGTACATATCCCCTTCCACGTGACATGGCAGCTGGAGCACTTCGAGGATATCGAGCACGAAAGGCTTCAGAAGATTGAACACTTCAGCCAAATCATTGAACTATTGAAATGAAATACATCTTTGAAACCCGCATGGAGGTGCGCGACTATGAGTGCGACATCGAGGGCATCGTGAACAATGCCAACTACCTGCACTATGCCGAGCACACCCGACACCTGTTCCTCAAGAGTCTGGGCGTGAGCTTCGCCAAGCTGCACGAACAGGGCATCGACGCCGTTGTACACAGCATGAAACTGCAATACAAGGTGCCCCTGCGCTGCGACGACGAGTTTATCTCACGCCTCAACCTGAAGAAGGACCGCTTCAAGTATATGTTCTATCAGGACATCTACCGTGCCAGCGACGAGCAGCTCTGCTTCCGCGCCACGGTGGAACTGGTGTGCCTGATCAACGGACAGCTGGGCAACAGTCCTGAATACGACGAGGCCTTCAAGGCCTACATCGGCTGACAGCCTACATCGTGGCTGTGAGGAAGGTGGCGTTGCCGAAGATATAGAGGACGTTCTCACAGGCAGGCACGAGGATGGTCTCGCCCTGACGGATCTCTATACCGTTGATATTGGCCTTGCCCCAGAGACAGACCACGATGACGAACGAGTCGCAGTGGAAGTCGATCTGCTGGGCTACCTGTACCACCACACGGTGCACCACGAAGTAAGGACAGTTGATGAGCTGAGACGTGGGTTTCGTGCTGTCGTAGGAGGTACGGTAAGCTGGCCACACCTGATAGTCGATGGCATCCTTCGCCTGTTCGATATGCAGTTCACGCGGATTACCATGCACATCCTTTCGTCCGAAGTCATACACACGATAGGTGATATCGCTGGTCTGCTGGATCTCCGCCAGGAAGTTACCGGCACCGATGGCATGCAGACGGCCTGCCGGCAGGAAATAGAGGTCGCCCTCGTGCGCCTCATGGGTAGCAATCACATCCTGCATCGGGGAGCGCCCGTTCTGGGGCTCTGCCGTTGCCAGCTGTTCATACTCCTCTGGTGTGATGCTCTTTCTCAGACCGGAATAGATCTTCGAGCCCACATCGCTCTTGATGATATACCACATCTCGGTCTTGCCGGCACAGCCGTGACGCTCCATCGCCAGCTTATCGTCGGGATGCACCTGTACGGACAGGTCCTGACGGGAGTCGATGAACTTCACCAGCAGGGGGAACTGATTACCGAACTTCTTGTAGATCTTCTTGCCCACCAGCAGTTCCTTGTACTTATCAATCAGCTCTACCAGTGTCAAACCCTCATCCACATCATTGACGAGTCCGCGATTGATAGCCACGCTCTCATGTCCCGGCACACCGCTGATCTCCCAACTCTCGCCCACATTAGGCTGGGCATTAAAGATACCTTTGAAAGGTGCGATCTGATAGCCACCCCAGATGGTGGTCTTCAGATAAGGTTCAAATTTATAGGGTTTCATAGGAATTGTGTTGTTGAGGGGTTATTTCTGATTCTTGTTCTTTGCTATCAGCTTCTTGATGGTCTCCACACTGGCACTGGTGGTGAGGCCGTCCTCAGGGGTGTTCATGCAGTAGTCAACCAGGCGCTCCACACTTGAGGTGGCGACATGCAGACGGGTGTCGGCAGAGGCATAGTAGATCAGCACACGTCCGTCCTCATCCTTGATCCATCCGTTGGCAAAGGCCACGTTCATCACATCACCGATATACTCGTCGCCCTCGGGAACGAGGAAGAAACCACCAGGCTTGGCAATGACCTTCGTGGGATCCTCGAGTGAGGTCATATACATATATAATACATAGCGCAGACCGTCAGCCGTACCACGTACACCATGTGCCAGATGCAGCCAGCCCTTCGCCGTCTTCAACGGATGGGGACCCTCGCCGTTCTTCACCTCGGTGATGGTGTGGTACTTGCGCTCATAGATGATCTTCTCTTCCTTCACCTCGGCATGTGTCATATCATCTACCAAAGCCCAGCCGATGCCACCACCAGAACCAGTGTCGATGAAACCATCCTGCGGACGGGTATAGAGGGCATACTTGCCGTTTACGAACTCCGGATGCAGTACCACGTTACGCTGCTGACTCTTCGTCTTCAGGTCGGGCAGACGCTCCCAGGTCTTCAGGTCCTTCGTACGGGCGATACCAGCGGTGGCGGTAGCAGCACTCAGGTTACCAGGCTGTGAGGGGTCGTGACGCTCGGCACAGAACACGCCGTAGATCCATCCGTCCTCGTGCTGGGTGACACGCATATCGTAGATATTGGTGGCGGGATCCTCCGTATCAGGCATCGTAATAGGCTCTTCCCAGAAGCGCCACTGGTCGATACCGTTAGGCGACTCTGCTACGGCGAAGAACGACTTACGGTCAGCGCCCTCCACACGACATACCAAGAGATAACGTCCATCAAGCTTGATAGCACCTGCATTGAGTACAGCGTTCATCATGATACGCTGCATCAGGAAGGGGTTATCCTTCTCGTTGAAGTCGTATTTCCACTCCAGAGGTGTATGCTCTGCCGTCAAAATGGGGTACACGTATTTCTCATAAATACCGTTACCACCCTCAACCACTTGATTCTTGCGCTGAAGCAGGGCCTCATGACGCTGGCGTAATGCCTGTACTTTCTCTTGATAGTTCATATTCATATAGTTTTTTCGTTGCAAAAATATGAAGAAAAACTGAATTATACAAATTATTATA
>ONAE01000090.1 GCA_900315695.1 uncultured Prevotella sp.
GTAGCTAGCGTTCATCCTGAGCCAGGATCAAACTCTTCATTGTATAATTTTTATGTCTCTGACAGAAAAATTATACGAGCTTCCGTCGTCGCTCGGAAATTGAAAGCAAGCTTTCATTTCTCTCGCTCCTAGGAACCTTGTAAAAATATCTCTGCCATCTTAATCTGTCTCAGAACGACTATCCAAGATTTCTATTCCTATTTAATAAGAAATTGAAACGGTTTGTTTCGTTTTACCCAAGAGCATTCCTGCTCTCGCTTCTTGTACTACTTCTGTCTATGTAAATCTTTCAAAGAACTCTTTCTTTTATGCCTCAACCCAAATTTTAGGCGAAAGCGAGTGCAAAGGTACAACAAATATCAATACCATCCAAATTTTAAAGCAAAAAAATTCCCGAAACTGCAAAAGTTTTCGGGATAATTTACAAACCACCCCGACACATTATTAAATAATAAGATGCTATTCGAATATCTCTTCGATATCAGTCATATCGTCCTCTCCTGGTTCATCTGAAAGCGGACAAGGATTAAAGCCTGCAGGTATATCAAAAACAGCATCTTCAGTATATCCAAGACGATTGTCACCATAAACCTTCTGCATATAAAGAGCAAAAATAGGCAACGCCATAGAAGCACCTTGTCCCATAGCCATAGAGTCGAAATGGATATCGCGATCATCACCACCTACCCAACAGGCATTAACCAAGTTCGGGGTGAGTCCCATAAACCAAGCATCACTGTTATTATTGGTGGTACCAGTCTTACCTGCAAGTTGACCTTTCAAATTATATCTGAAACGCAGACGCCCTGCAGTACCACCATCAACAACGCTCTGAAGCATATAAAGCATCTTATGAGCACTCTCTTCACTGATCACTTCATTCATTCGGGGCTGGAACTGGGCTACCACATTACCCTCATTATCCTCGATCCTGGTCACAAACATGAGAGAAGCACGGATACCATGATTCACAAAAGCGGTATAAGCACTGGCCATTTCACCAACACTGATATCACAAGGACCAAGGCACAATGACATAGACGGGTGAATCTCAGGATTACGGATGCCATATTCATGGAGGAGGTCAACAAAAGCCTGTGGACTGAGTTTACTCATGATATAAGCCGAAATCCAGTTATTAGACTGCTGCAGGCCCCATTTCAAAGTCACCATCTCACCATAACGTGCCTTTCCAGAATTACGAGGTGTCCAAGGTTGTCCAGCAACAATGTAGGTTTGCTGCACGTTAGGGGCTAAGTCACATGGCGAAAAGCCATTCTCCATAGCTAAAGAATAGAGATATGGCTTAATGGTTGATCCCACCTGACGGCGACCTTCCATGACCATATCATAAGCAAAGTGTTCATAGTTCAAACCGCCCACATAGGCCTTCACATGACCATTCTGAGGACAGACGCTCACGAAACCAGAGCGGAGAAACGATTTGTAATATTTTATCGAATCAATAGGAGTCATCGTCGTATCAACCGATCCATGATAGGTAAAGACCGACATGCGGACCGGCGTATGGAAAGAACGACGTATTTCTTCTTCGGAAGCACCACTCTCACGAAGTGCACGATAGCGATCGCTCTGACGCATATTCCTATTCAAGATACTTTGCACCTGATCTGGTGAAAGGTGAGCAGTAAAAGGAGCATTTTTCTTTTTCTTGTTTTCTGTAGCAAAAGCAGGCTGAAGATATTTCGCTACATGCTGGAAGACAGCATCCTCAGCATAAGCCTGCATACGGGAATCAATGGTCGTATAAACTTTCAGCCCATCAGTATAAATATTATACGCATCACCGTTACGCTTCTTGTTTTTGTTGCACCAACCATATAAAGGATCTGATTCCCAATTAATTGAATCATTAAAATAACTAACCATATTCCACGCAGGATAGAGCGAACGGTCTGGTTTTTTTGCTGTCATATAGCGACGTAAGAACTCACGTAAATAAACGGCCAGACCTTCTTTATGATCAGCAGTATGGAACTTCAGCTCCATAGGTTGCACGGCATATTTTTCGTAGTCTGCTTCGCTCAGATATCCCTCCTTTACCATCTGCTGAAGAACGACATTACGGCGCTCACGACTACGTTCCGGATTACGGACAGGATTGAAGTAAGACGGGTTCTTACAAAGTCCGACAAGCGTGGCGGCCTCAGTCACAGTGAGATCTTTCGGTTCCTTACTGAAATAGACATCCGAAGCGGTCTTAATACCAACCGCATTATGAAGAAAGTCAAAATAATTCAGATACATTGTAATAATCTCGTCTTTCGTATAATTACGTTCGAGCTGTACAGCGATCACCCACTCAATCGGTTTCTGCAGCACGCGTTCCAAGGTTGTGCTGGCATGTTCAGAATAGAGTTGCTTAGCCAATTGCTGGGTGATAGTAGAACCACCACCAGCACTCTTCTGTCCAAGCAAGCCACGCTTGATGACAGCACGAGCAAGCGCGATAAAGTCAATACCTGAATGATCATAGAAGCGGGCATCCTCAGTTGCAATTAGTGCCTGAACCAATGATTTTGGCAGATTTGAGTAATCTACCATCACGCGGTTTTCACGGTTATAGTTCCATGTACCTATGATTTTTCCGTCGGCAGAATATATCTGGGTAGCAAATCGGTTAATCGGATTCTGGAGGTCTTCGATGGGTGGCATATAACCGATCCATCCCTTATCAATAGCATAAAATGCACCCGCTACCCCAATGACTGTCACAAACAATAAAGTCCACAAGAAATATACAAATATCTTTCTCATACGCTCGATTTTCTCTACTTTTTTAAGTATCTTGGTGCAAAATTACAATTTTCTCTCAAAATATCGCACTTAAATCAGAAATAATGTGTAATTTTGTGCCAACAAAATAAAAGATTGGATGGAAAAGCATAATTTTGTGACTATTGCCGACCTCACAAAGGAGAAAATCCAAAAGGTAAAGTAGTGGCAACGCTCTTTTTTGAGCCATCAACCCGTACGCGACTGAGTTTCGAGACTGCCGCCAATCGTCTTGGTGCTCGTGTGATAGGCTTCGCAGATCCCAAGATTACTAGTGGAACAAAGGGGGAAACACTGAAAGACACTATTCTGATGGTTTCCAATTACGCCGATGTGATTGTGATGCGCCACTATATAGAGGGTGCTGCCCAGTATGCCTCAGAAGTTGCCCCCATCCCCATCGTAAATGCAGGCGACGGTGCCCATCAGCATCCCTCACAGTGTATGCTTGACCTCTACTCTATCTATAAGACACAAGGTACACTCGAGAACCTTAATATATATATGGTAGGTGATTTGAAGTACGGACGTACCGTTCATTCTTTGCTAATGGCTATGCGCCATTTCAACCCGACATTCCATTTTGTGGCTCCGAAAGAGTTGGCTATGCCCAACGAGTATAAGTTGTACTGCAAAGAACACGGTATTAAGTATCAAGAGCATACCGCCTTTAACGATAAGATCATCGCTGATGCAGACATCCTTTACATGACTCGTGTTCAGAAAGAACGTTTCTCTGACTTAATGGAATATGAACGCGTAAAGAACGTATATGTGCTGAACAACGATTTGTTGAAGAGTGCCAAGCCTAACATGAAGATTCTGCACCCCCTGCCCCGTGTGAACGAGATTGCCTATGAGGTGGATGACAATCCTCATGCCTACTATATCCAGCAGGCAGGAAACGGACTGTTTGCCCGCGAGGCCATCTTCTGCGATGTGCTTGGCATCGGTCTCGATGAAGTTAAAAACGATAAAACCATTATTCTATGAACAAGAAAGAACGTCTGGTAGCCGCCATTGAAAACGGCACAGTGATAGACCATATCCCTACCGACAAAACCTATCAGGTAGCCAGTCTGTTGGGACTCTTCAACCTGAAGACACCCGTCACCATCGGTTTCAACTACCCATCACAGAAAGTTGGCAGCAAGGGTATCATCAAGGTAAGCGACAAGTTCTTTACCGATGATGAGATTTCACGTTTGTCAGTCGTTGCTCCTAATGTGATTCTGAGTATCATTCGCGATTATGAGGTAGTAGAGAAGAAGGCAGTCGTGACACCCGATGAGATCAAAGGCATCGTGAAGTGCAACAATCCAAAGTGTATCACCAACAACGAGCCGATGGACACTCATTTCCATGTGGAGAATGGCATTCTCACATGTCACTATTGTGAAAAAGAACAGGATATTAATAAGGTAGAATTAGTATAAACCCAATAAACAAAACAATGAACAGAGACAACACAATCTTTGAGTTGATTGAGAAAGAGCATCAGCGCCAGCTGAAAGGCATAGAGCTGATTGCGAGTGAAAACTTTGTAAGCGACCAGGTGATGGAAGCCATGGGCTCTTACCTTACCAACAAGTATGCAGAAGGCTATCCTGGACACCGTTACTATGGCGGTTGCCAGGTAGTAGACGAGGTTGAGCAGCTGGCTATCGACCGTGTTTGCAAGCTGTTTGGTGCAGAGTATGCTAACGTGCAGCCCCACTCTGGTGCCCAAGCTAATGCAGCCGTTCTGTTGGCAGTACTGAAGCCAGGTGATACCTTCATGGGACTGAACTTGGATCATGGTGGTCACCTTTCACACGGATCACACGTCAACACTTCTGGTCTGATCTACAACCCCATCGGCTACAACCTGAATAAGGAGACTGGTCGTGTAGATTATGACGAGATGGAGCAGTTGGCACTCGAGCACAAGCCAAAGCTGATTATCGGTGGTGGTAGTGCTTACAGCCGTGAGTGGGACTACAAGCGTATGCGTGAGATTGCCGACAAGGTAGGTGCTCTGCTGATGATCGATATGGCTCACCCCGCAGGTCTGATTGCAGCCGGTCTGCTGGAAAACCCTGTAAAGTATGCACACATCGTTACATCAACTACTCACAAGACGCTTCGTGGTCCTCGTGGTGGTATCATCCTGATGGGTAAGGACTTCGAGAATCCTTGGGGCCTCAAGACTCCCAAGGGCGTCGTGAAAATGATGAGTCAGTTGCTGAACTCAGCCGTTTTCCCTGGCCAGCAGGGTGGTCCTCTGGAGCATGTGATTGCAGCTAAGGCTGTAGCATTCGGTGAGGCACTGCAGCCTGAGTTCAAGGAGTGGGCTAAGCAGGTTCAGAAGAACGCTAAGGTTTTGGCAGAAGAGTTGGTTAAGCGTGGCTTCGGCATCGTGAGCGGAGGTACAGACAATCACTCTATGCTTGTTGACCTGCGTTCTAAGTATCCCGATCTCACAGGTAAGGTGGCAGAGAATGCCCTTGTTGCAGCTGATATCACTGTCAATAAGAACATGGTGCCATTCGATAGTCGTTCAGCATTCCAGACCTCTGGAATCCGTCTGGGAACTCCTGCCATCACCACTCGTGGTGCTAAGGAGGATCTGATGGTTCAGATTGCCGCCTGGATCGAGGAAGTTCTGAATGATCCTGAGAACGAACAGGTTATCGCAAGCGTTCGTGCTCGAGTGAATGAGAAGATGAAAGAATATCCGCTCTTCGCTTACTAAATAAAATAAAGCCCCTGCCAATCGGCAGGGGTTTTATTTTTATTTGAGATTCGCGTTGAAATGATCTATCGCTTGACGGAACAGATGGTTCCTTGTATTACCACCGAAGATACTATGATTCCTATTCGTGTAAACTAACTGCCGGAAGTCCTTATCAGCCTGAACCAGCGCCTCTACATATTCAGCAGTATTCTGGTAGTGCACATTGTCATCAGCCAGTCCGTGACAAATCAACAAGGCTCCATGCAACTGTGATGCACGTGCTATTGGGTTCACATCGTCATAGCCGCTGGCATTCTCCTGCGGTGTACGCATATATCTCTCTGTGTAGATAGAATCATAGAATCGCCAGTTGGTTGGCGGCGCAATTGCCACACCAGCCTTAAACACCGGACGACCTTCCGACATCGACATCAGCGTGTTCCAACCACCATAACTCCAACCCCAGATACCAATTCTGTCTTTATCGACATAGCTCTGCTGTCCTAACCACAAAGCCGTCTCCACCTGATCACGAGCCTCCAGTTCGCCCAGTCGCAGATAGGTACATTTCTCGAAGTCAGCCCCACGGCCACCAGTACCACGATTGTCCACACACACACAGATATACCCCTCCTGACAGAGATACTGCTCCAGGATAGCCCCATTGCCGTTCATGCCAATATCCCACTGGTTGAGCACTTGCTGACTGCCCGGGCCACCATATTGATACATAATCACAGGATATTTCTTCTGCGGGTTGAAATCAGCAGGTTTAAGCATCCAGCCATTCAACTGTACCCCCTCAGATGTCGTGAAAGAGAAGAATTCTTTGGTGCCAAGCTCGTAGCCCGCCAGTTTCTTCTGTAGTTTCTGGTTGTCGATCAGCGTCACCAGCATCTTACCATTATTCTGGCAGAGCGTATAGGCCACAGGGTGATTGATGTTGCTCCAACTGTTGATGAAGTATTTGAAGTTCTGACTGAAGATAGCCCTGTTCACACCAGCCTTTGATGTCAGAACCTCAATTTTACCGTTCGCATGAGCCACCATCACCTGCTGCTCCATCGGACTGTTGGGATTAGCAGCAAAATAGGTATCTCCCGTCTTCTCATCATAACCATAAACTGTGCTCACCTCATATTTATCGTTAACAATCTGTCGCTGCAGCTGACCGTTCAGGTTATAGAGATACAAATGATTATAACCATCGCGTTCACTGGGCATCAGAATATGCTTGTCGGTAATCTGTATGTCATCCAGTACCTCCTCCTTGATATACTTCTTCACCTGATCCTCGATAGCCAACTGGCAGACCGTTGATAAGGGGTTCGCCATATAAATACGCAACTGATCTTGATGACGGTTCATCGTGAAGACGGCAATCTTTGAGGGATCACTGGTAGCCTTGATACGAGGGATATAGCCGTCAGCATCGAGAGGCACAGCGATCTTTCGAATCTGCCGCGATTGTATATCGTAACTCCAAACGCTCACCTGTGAATTCGCCTCACCAGGCACGGGATACTTATAAGTATATGCTCCAGGATACTCCGCAAATTCTGAACGCTCAGGAAACAGCCCCTTGAAAAGCTGCATGGCGTATTGCTTCACAGCGCTCTCGTCGTAACGAATCCAGACGAGCTGTTTCGAATCAGCCGAGAACACTATCGAAGAATTGGTAGAGAACTCCTCCTCATACACCCAGTCAGGAATACCATTGATAATCTCATTACACTTTCCGTCTTTCGTCACCTGACTCTCCGCATTATCATAGAGCAACTTCACCAGATAGATGTTATTATCCCTGACGAAAGCAATCTGATTACCGTCGGGCGAGAACACAGGTGTCTGCTGCGGACCACCATCACTCAACGGCTCCAGTTTGTTGTTGCGGATATCATAGATGTAATACACTGCCGTGAACGAATGGCGATAGATGGGTTTGGTCTGTGTCTGGATCAACATCCTACGCCCGTCAGGACTCATGATATAGTCATCCACCCCTTCCAGCTTGGCTCCACGAGCGGTAGCCACATCAAATAATACAGCCACCTGCTGACCTGTGCGGAAAGAATAGCTCTCCACACGTTTACCGTCGGCACTCATCTGCCCATAAGTTTCACCGTCAGCCAACGGACGAACCGCCTGCATCGCCTCTGATCGGAAGGTGCCACTCATGATATCCTTCAAACTTAACTTTTCGCCTGCATGCATCCCTATCGAAGTCATCATGAGGCATAGGCTTGCTGCCCATACGATTACTTTTCTATTCATGTTTTTGTTAATGGAAATCGGTATAATTATTGTTCTTCAAAAGTTGGTCTGCCGTTACACCCTGATGGCTCTCCATATAGCGGTCAGCCATCTCCACATATTGGTTATTAAACTGTTCCTTGCCCAACACGCGGTTCACCACCCACTGGATCTTTCCGATATGCTTGTCGCGCTCCACTTGTGTCAATGCCCTGTCGTGAGGCATCGGATAGAGACTCAGCAGATAGAAGCCCACGCAATCGGGAACGATATAAGAACGGTTCATCATCTGCAACTGATAGGGAGTATAACCATATTCCGGCTTCTGATACAACGGACAGTCGGCACCCAGATATTTATCCAGACAGATACCGATGGAGTTGTTACCAATCACCACGCTCTGATCAAGCGAACCGATCTGCGTGTAAATCTGAGGAATCTCCATATTAGGCAACATCTCCTTGAGATTATCAAAAGCCTCCGACATCTCATCGTTGACGTCAGTGATATTAGCATACTGCTGCTCCACCTCGTTGATCAGACTCTGTAAGATGGAATCCTGATAAAAGCGCAGGAACTTCATGTTGATCTCGGGGTCATTCACCTTTCCGATACGGATCACATCCTCTATCAGGGTACGCGTCTGAGTGGGATAAACAGTGTTCATCTGCTGGAGTGCAGAGAAATCACCAGTCGTCAGATAAAGGCTCTGCACACGGTCATAGCGGTTAATAGTCAACTTATTCTCCTCGCCGGGAGACTTCAGTTGCCATTCACAGCTCACACAACAGAGCAAAACGACAAAAAGGATATAATAAACCTTATGCACTGACGATCTTTAAGAAATGTTAGTTATTTGTTAAAAGCGGTGCAAATATACTAAAATTTATTTTAAAATCCAAATTTTAACCTAAAAAAGATAAAAATCCGATGCATATTCTTGGTTTTGTAGGCTATTCGGGTAAGCTACTAAATGTTTTTCTCCCTTTTACGTAATACTGCCAGAGCAGAACAAATTGCTTCCGCTCAGGTATTTCTTTAGCCACACGATTAGCCTGAATCACCCTACGGTCAGTCTCAAAATCCTTCCGCCAACGCTTGAAAGCCCGTCGAGCCCGATACACCGCCATGAAATCGCCCACATTCTTTTTCAGGATCAACATCTCCCAGGCAGCCAGGTAGTCGAGTGCCCAGCGCCAACGCATCACCGTTTTCAGTTCCTCGTCAGGCAGGCACTTATAGAGCATTGTCAGGTTATTACGGAAATTCAGAAAAGTCTTCATCGGATTACCCTTCGGCAGCGTACCGCCTCCCACATGATAGGCACAGCTGTCGGGCAGACACACGATGCGACGCCCCAGAATCCTCAGTCGCCAGCAGAGGTCGATCTCCTCATTATGAGCAAAGAAGCGGGCATCCATCCCCCCCACCTTCCAATAGTCCTTCGCACGTATCATCAGTGCAGCGCCCGTTGCCCAAAGTATATCAGAGACATCATCATACTGACCATTGTCAGTCTCCACCGTCTCAAACACACGACCTCTGCAGAAAGGATAGCCGAAGCGATCCAGGAATCCCCCACTCGCCCCTGCGTACTCAAAGCTGTCTCTGTCGAAGATGGAAAGTAATTTCGGCTGACAGGCAGCTACTTCCTGATGGCTGTCCATATACTCTATCATCGGTGTCAACCAGTGGTGCGTCACCTCGATATCTGAGTTCAGCAGCAAATAGTATTCAGCCTCAATCTGCTTCAGAGACTGGTTATAACCCTCTGCAAAGCCCAAGTTCTTCGACAGTTCTATCAGCTTCACCTCAGGGAAATGTTCACGGAGCACCTCTAATGAATCGTCAGTAGAAGCATTGTCAGCCACATAGACCGTAGCCTCCTCACGGGAATACAGCAACACCGATGGCAGATATTGTTTCAGCATCCTACTGCCATTCCAGTTCAAGATCACAATAGCCACTTTCTTCATACGCGCGCGAACATTATTATAATATTATACGATCCACTCTCAACGCCTGCTTATCGGCAGTCAATTCACCCAGTCTCACCTTTACCAGCTGATTGTCCAACAACGGGTCAGCCTGTGAGGCAGGCAGTTCCACACGGATATAGTTCCTTGTAAACCCATGCATCGCTTTCCCACGAGGCGCCTTCTCAAACAGCACCTCAGCCTCCTGCCCGATATAACTACGATAGAACGCCTCTGTCTTCTCATCCGATAAAGCCAGCAGCCGCTTCGAACGCAGTTTCTTGTCCTTATCGTTCACCACATATGGAATACTGAGCGCGGATGTACCAGGACGTTCCGAATACGGGAACACATGAAGCTGTGTCACGTCGAGTCTCTCCAGAAAGTTGTAAGTCTCCTGGAAACACTCTGGAGTCTCACCACGACAACCCACCATCACATCCACACCAATAAACGCATCCGGCATCACCGCCTTGATCTTCTGAATTTTGTCAGCAAACAACTGCGAGTCATAATGACGGTGCATCAGCTTCAGCACCGTGTCGCTACCGCTCTGCAAAGGAATATGGAAATGCGGCATAAACGCCCTGCTTTCCGCACAATAGGCAATCAGCTCATCCGACAACAGATCTGGCTCCAGCGAACTGATGCGATAACGGCTGATGCCCTCCACTGCATCTAGCGCCTTCACCAGATCGATAAACTGCTCCCCTGTCGTCTTGCCGAAATCGCCGATGTTCACCCCCGTCAGTACAATCTCCTTTCCCCCTTCCGCTGCTGTCTGCTCAGCCTGAGCCACCAACGAGGCAATCGAGGGGTTACGTGAGAACCCACGTGCATACGGGATCGTACAATAAGTGCAAAAGTAGTCGCAACCATCCTGAACCTTCAGGAAATAGCGTGTTCGGTTGCCTCGCGAGCAACTGGGCGCAAATGTCTTGATATCCTTCGTCTTCTTAATATAATAAGGTGTATCCTTGACGGTGCCCCCCCAGGCATCACTCAGATATTGAATCAAGTTCGCCTTCTCGTCCGATCCCAGCACCAGATCTACACCTTCGATCTTCGCCACAGCCTCAGCCTCCAACTGGGCATAGCAACCCGTCACCACCACAAATGCGTTCGGGTGGTTCCTTACCATACGGTGAATCGCCTGACGGCACTTATGGTCAGCCACCTCTGTCACAGAACAGGTATTGATCAGGCAGATGTCAGCCTGTTCACCTTTCTGAGCCGTTCGCACGCCCATATCATGAAGAAGCTTCCCGAAAGTCGAAGTCTCTGAGAAGTTCAGCTTGCATCCTAACGTAAAATATGCTGCGGTTTTGCCTTGGAAGGCAGAAGTATCAATCATATCAAAAAAGAGGTTACTGTTTGCGGGCACAAAGATAGTACTTTTTTTCTGATTTTTGCCATTTTTTGCAAAAAAACCGTTGGGTGTCGATTTTACATCATTTTTTAACATTTCGTATCTATCTGATTTTCAGTAATTTGCCAAAAAGTTACAAAAAAGGCCAAAAAAAAAACGAAAAAAATGATACGTTGTATTAAAAAAAGCCGTAACTTTGCAGCGTTTTAATAAACAAATGATTGTTTTACAGATTTAAAAGCATTAGAAAAAATGAAGAAATTAGTATTTATGTTCGTAGCAGTTGCTGCTATCTCTTTCGCATCATGTGGTAACAAGGCTCAGCAGGCTCCTGTTGATACCGATTCAGTTAAGTAATCAGACGAACAATTGAGAGAAATGGAGACCGTCAGACGTGAGTCTGGCGGTCTTTCTTGTTTGGGTCTATTAAGTTTAACTAAAAAGAGAGATAAGATTATGGAGACTATCACTATGTGCCATGGGGCTGCTTCAGGGGCGGCCCCAATGATTTTCTTCCGGCTGGAAGACGGTGAACAGACATTCTATCATGCCACAGGCATCAAAGCCAAACCCGAAGAAGCCGAACAGAACCAGAAACTACGAAGCCAACTGGAACTGCACAAGTTGGCTATGTGCAAGGCGTACACCTTTATGCAGATCAAGCGGATGGACATGAACAGCCGTATCTTCGAAACCCTGGTAAAACAAGTGATGACAGAGTCGGTGGGATATGCGATGCGCCAGGAAGGAGAGCCCGTATATACACGCCTAATCAGGTATCTTGAAGAGTCATTCCGCGATGGCGTCATCGGTCAAGGTCGTTACGTTATCATGTTAGGCAAAGCCCGCAAACTGCAGCGCTTTCTCATTATCAAGGGATTGTCGACCATCAGGGCACGAGAGTTTACAGCCGACCTGCTGCTGGAATACCGTCAGTTCATCTACGACGAGTACCTGTATGTGCCGCAGTTCCCACAGCTTTATCCTAAGGGCGATGGCAGACATGCGCCTCAACGTCGCAGTAAGAACACCACCGTCGTTCACGACCTGAAAGCCCTTCAGGCATTCTTCCGTGAATTGGAAGATACTGGCGAGATCCGTCGCTCACCCTTTAAGAAGATATCCTTCGAAAAGCGAAAGAGCATCATGCATGTGATGTACGATGCACCTGTTTTCCTAAAAGCAGAAGAGTTTAGGCAAGTGGTCAACACGGCTGTACCACCCAACCTGCAGCAGACCAAAGACATCTTCGTGCTGAATTGTGCATTGGGCTGTCGCATCAGCGACCTGAAACGTCTGACAATGGAAAAAGTGGCAGTGTCGGAAGACGGCATCCCTTACGTCCATTACATTCCCTCGAAGACCGTCCGCGCGCAGACCACAAATCAGGAGATCCAGACACCACTGATACAGTTGGCACTAGAGATCATACAGCGCACGCGCCTCGCTTTCAACGGACATAATCCCAAGTACGAAAAACAGGTATATAACAAGTCGCTTCGCCGTTTGTTGGCCTATTGCGGCATCAACCGGCAGGTGTGCCTCTACGATTACGAGCAGGGCGACAATGTCTATCGTCCGCTTTATGAGGTTGCCTCGTCAAAGCTGGCGCGAAAAACGCATGTCGATATGCTTACCAAGGTGCAGATCAACTACTATGCTGCCGGGCTCCATCGCGAAGGCTCCGATACCGTGTTCCGATACACGTCATTAGACCTTGCCGACAGATACGCCCTCCTACAAGCGGCATTTCAATAGACTTTACAGACGCATGCGGCGCCAGATGAAGCGGGGAATGCGGCGCCAGAGCATGGTGAGCAGACGGTACTTCCAGTTGATGACACAGATGTGCTTCTTGTGTCGGATGGCGCTGAGAATCTTCTGAGCCACATCTTCGGGCTGCATGATCATCGGATAATGGAAGTCACCATTGAGCAGTGCGGTATTGACAAAACCAGGACGGATGTCGGTGAAGTAGATGTTCAATCCTCGGGCATGTGCCTGCTGTTCCAACGCCTGAATATATACGTTCTGCAAGGCTTTTGTGGCAGAATAAGCGGGAGACGGTCCGAGGCCCTTCGTGCCTGCGATGGAGGTGATGGCCGCAATATGTCCCTCACCCTTCTCTGCGAAATAGCGATAGGCCTCGCCTATCATACGAACAAACCCTACTCCATTGGTGGTGGCTGTCTGAATCTCAATATGTTCATGAAGCTCCCGGTTCTGTTTACCTATACCTGCGGCATAGAAGAACAGATCCATACCTCCCAGCTGGGAAATCATCTCACGCAACTGTTCTGTGGCATTTGGATCATTGACGTCGATCTGTTCTGCTGCATCTACATTTCCGACATTCTGGAGCAGATCAATACGTCGGGCAGCTACACCGACTTTCCATCCTTCATTGAGCAGCTGACGTGCCACTTCAAAACCGATGCCTGATGAGGCACCTATCACTATAGCCCGTTTCATATTTGTGTGATCTTAATGATTAAAAGAAAATCCCGAAGGTTTTGCAACCTCCGGGACAACGTCATAATAAATAATGATGCCTTACAGCATGTTATTATTAATGTTTAATTGTTTTTAAGCCTCAGCGGGTGCCTCTTCTTCAGCGACAGTCTCCTCAGCGGGAGCTTCCTCTACAGCCTCGGCAGCAGCGGCCTTAGCGTCGGCAGCAGCCTTGATAGCAGCTTCAGCCTCAGCAGCAGCCTTCAGCTCAGCAGCGTTCTCAGCAACAACCTTTACAGGAATCTCTACAGTCACCTCCTTGTGGAAGTGTACGAGAGCTACATAGTCGCCAATCTTCTTGGCATCCTTCATGGTGATGATCTTACGATCAACATCCTTACCCAGCTTGGTGAGCTCGTCGGCTACCTGAGCAGCACCTACAGAACCATAGAGCTGACCAGTTACACTTACCTTAGCGGCAATCTCGAGGGCTACGCCATTGAGCTGAGCAGCCTTTTCCTCGGCAGCAGCCTTCTGGGCAGCCAGCTTGTGTGCCTGCTGCTTCAGGTTCTCAGCGAGGATCTTCTTAGCTGACGGAGAAGCAATCACACCCTTTCCCTGAGGAATGAGGTAGTTGCGGCCGTAGCCAGAC
>ONAE01000039.1:0-4724 GCA_900315695.1 uncultured Prevotella sp.
TGGGATGGATGGCTGGTTCGATGACTTTCACCCGCTCCTTATCGTCGAGGGGCTTGAATGAATCGCGCCACGTCTTGTGGTCAGCTTTATTTATCAGCGAGGTGAGTGCTGGCAGCGACTCCTTACAGTCGGCCACCACAGCCACATCGGTCTTGACATTCTTGTCGATCTCACTACGGTCGATATCGAGATGAATCACCTTGGCCTGCTTGGCATAGGTCTTCAGATTGCCCGTCACACGGTCGCTGAAGCGCATACCGATGGCAATAAGCACATCACACTCCTGCTCTTTCAGGTTGACAGCGTAATTACCATGCATGCCCAACATACCCACGTTGAGCGGATGATTCGAGGGAAGGGCTGACAGACCCAGCATCGTACGGCCTGCAGGAATATCGGCCTTCTCGAGGAAGGCTTTCAGTTCTGCCTGCGCATTGCCGAGTTCCACACCCTGTCCCACAAGGGCCAAAGGCTTCTTGGCATTATTAATCAGTTCGGCAGCCTGTCGTACAGCCTCAGCATCAAGTTTCGGATAGGGCACATAGGAACGCACGAAGTCAACCTTGCTTGGTTCCCAGTCGATCTCCTCAACCTGCGCATTCTTGGCAAAGTCGAGCACCACAGGACCAGGACGACCCGTACGGGCGATATAGAACGCACGGCTCACAGCCCATGCCACATCCTCAGCATGACGGATCTGGTAACTCCATTTCGAGATTGGCTGCGACACACCCACAAGGTCTACCTCCTGAAAGGCATCAGTACCCAGGGCGTTGATAGGCACCTGACCAGCTATTACAACAATCGGCGTGGAGTCGAGCATAGCATCAGCGATACCAGTCAGCGTGTTTGTTACACCAGGGCCACTGGTCACCAAAGCGACACCCACCTCACCAGACACGCGGGCATAGCCCTCAGCTGCATGGGTGGCTCCCTGCTCGTGACGCACCAGAATATGGTCGAAACACTTCTTTTCGCCACGCGTATAGTCGAAAAGCGCATCGTAGACAGGCATGATTGAGCCACCAGGGTATCCGAAGATGGTCTTCACCCCTTCTGCCTGCAACGCCCTCATCAGCGCCTTTGATCCTGTAATTCTGTCCTTCAGCATATTCTATGTTTTCTAATAGAGCTAATCGATGATTCGGATGCCGCCTTTGTCGGCGCTGGAAACGCTCTGGGCATAGGCTCGCAAGGCCTTAGAAACCACGCGGTTGCGCTTCAGAGGCTGCTGCGGACGGGCCGCAAGTTCCTCGTCAGAAAGCTTCACGCTGATGCTACGCGAAGGGATGTCGATGACGATGATGTCGCCATCCTTGATCTTACCGATGTTACCCCCATTGGCAGCCTCAGGTGAGATATGACCGATAGAAAGACCCGATGTACCGCCTGAGAAGCGGCCGTCGGTAATCAGCGCACATTCCTTGCCCAGATGCATCGACTTGATATAGCTTGTGGGATAGAGCATCTCCTGCATACCAGGACCGCCCTTCGGACCCTCGTGGGTAATCACCACGCAGTCGCCAGATTTCACCTTACCGCCAAGGATACCCTCGCAGGCATCCTCCTGGGAGTCGAAGACCACAGCCGGTCCCTCGAAGTGCCACAGGCTCTCGTCGACACCAGCGGTCTTTACCACACAGCCGTCCTGAGCGATGTTGCCAAAGAGCACAGCCAGGCCACCATCCTTGGTGTAGGCGTGTTCGAGGTCGCGGATACAGCCCTCGGCACGATCGGTATCGAGTGATGGCCAGCGCTCGCTCTGCGAACCCATCTTCGTGGAGAAGCGGTTGCCAGGAGCTGAATAATATATTGAGGAAGGAGAAATGTCTGCAGCAGGAGTATCCTCTTTGCACTTTCCACTTTCCACTTTCCTCGTAATATCATATTTCTTCATCGCCTCAGCAAGCGTCATGCCGTCCACACGGATGGCAGAACCATCGACAAGGCCACCCTTATTCAGTTCGTTGAGAATACCCAGGATACCACCTGCGCGACCGCATTCCTGCACACTGTATTTCTGTGTGTTAGGAGCTAGTTTGCAGAGGCAGGGCACTTTACGGCTCAGCGCGTCGATATCCTTCATCGTGAAGTCTGTTCCTGCCTCCTGAGCCACAGCAAGCAGATGAAGCACAGTATTCGTACTGCCACCCATAGCGATATCGAGTGCCATCGCATTCATAAAGGCCTTACGAGTGGCAATGCTACGAGGCAATACGCTCTCGTCGCCGTCCTCGTAATAGGCGAAGGCATTCTTCACCACCTGACGGGCTGCAGCCTTGAAAAGCTCGATGCGGTTGGTATGGGTTGCCAGAATGGTACCATTGCCAGGCAGAGAGAGACCGATAGCCTCCGTAAGGGAGTTCATCGAATTGGCCGTGAACATACCTGAACACGAACCACAGCCAGGACAAGCACAGGCCTCTATCTCTTTGATCTCTTCATCGGTGACAGAGGGGTCAGCGCCCTTCACCATCGCCGTAATCAGGTCGGCATTCTCACCACGCCAGCGGCCAGCCTCCATGGGACCGCCAGAACAGAACACCGTGGGGATATTCAGTCGCATCGAGGCCATCAGCATGCCAGGCGTCACCTTGTCACAGTTGGAGATACAGATCATGGCATCGGCCTTGTGGGCATTCACCATGTACTCCACGCTATCAGCAATGATGTCGCGTGAGGGCAGCGAATAGAGCATACCGTCATGCCCCATTGCAATACCATCGTCAATGGCGATCGTATTGAACTCAGCAGCAAAACAGCCCATCTTCTCGATTTCGGCCTTCACAATCTGTCCGATCTCGTGCAGATGTGTATGACCAGGCACAAACTGCGTGAATGAGTTCACGATAGCGATGATGGGTTTACCAAACTGCTCATGCTTCATGCCTGTGGCCACCCACAAGGCGCGGGCGCCAGCCATTCTTCTGCCTTCAGTGCAGACAGCACTTCTCAACTGATGTTTCATATCCTCACTATGTTTAGTTGCGTTTATTTTGTTGTATCTGTAAAGGTTGCCACGCGATTGAAGTCGAGCTCGTCGAAGAGCTCATCGGTAGCGCCCATGCCTTGAATGGTCAGACGACTGGCAACAATGCCATAACGGCTGACTAGGGCATCCTTCACAGCCTGGGCACGGGCCACTGACAGTTTCTGATTCAACTCAGGATTACCCTCTGGCGAAGCATAGCCCTTGATAAGGATCTTCGACTCAGGATGATTCTTCATGTACTTGGCAATCATCGCCACGCTGGCCATCTGGGCTGCATCGACAGAACTCTTGCCCTGACCGAAAATGACAGTAGGCTGGAGCACGTTGTTGTTCACCACCTGCGTCACCTTCGTCACCTTGTTGACCACCGTGGGCTTCACCTTCTTAGCTGCTTCGAGAGAATCCTCGAGTTCGGCGATACGACGGATGTCGCGTGCAATGCGACGGTCCTTGCTGTCGCTCTCGTCGCGAAGCTCGTTGATACGGGCGTTCAGGTCGTCAATCTCCGACTGATCACGCAGACGGGCAAAGGCGAAGTTGTGTGTACCGTTACTGGTACCGAATTTATAGTTGATACCCAGATTAAGCTGGAACAGACCACAGCGCGAGTCGTACTTGAATTTGCCATAGGGGTTGCTCAAGGCGTTGGCCATACTGCCATTATTGTCCCACAGGCCAAACACGACAGCAGGCTCGATATAAAGCTGCACAGCACGGCTTCTACCCAGGTTAAAAGCCAGGTCGAGAGCAGCCTTTGAGTTAATGGCGTTGGCACTCGACGAGGCGCCGAACTGATGCGTCCAGCCGAATCCGCCAAGGGCAATCAGTTCCACGCGGCGGGGCTTGCCTAAGTAACCTCCGAAGAAATTCGAAAGGTTGAGGGTTCCCAAAACGTCGACATTCATGGCATCGACAAACGTATTGGTCTTCATGAGCGACTTGCCATCGGACTCGATATAGGCATTGGCATCGAGGGCGACACCAAACGAGGTGGTGAAGTTCTTTCCAAGACGCAGGCCTACGCTGGGTGCGACACCCTTCATGAAGCCAGCATTACCCCACTTCTGCATGGGTGTAGCAGCACCGCCATTGATACCCAGATACCAGTTGTCAAAGGTCTTGTGGGCCGTCACCACTTCTTTCTCCTGTGCACTGACAGACACAGTGAGAACAGCAGCAGCGAGGGTTATAAACAACTTTCTCATTTTCTCGTGATGCTTTATTTCGCTTCAATTATCTTTGCACCTTCTTTCAAAGCCTCCATGTTGAGAGGAATCAGGTCGTGATGGCGCTCGGGGAGCGTCTTCCTGAGAGCCTTCTCCACCCCCTTGTCACTCACGACGGGAGCCACCTTCAGCAGTCCGCCAAGCACAATCATGTTAAATACCTTACCATTCTTCATCTCAGCAGCCTTGTCCATCGCATTGATCTCATAGATAGTGATATCCTTACGGGTAGGCTTATTGATGATACCAAAGCCGTCATAGATAAGAATGCCACCAGGCTTGATCTTCGGCTCGAACTTCTCGAGTGAAGGCTGGTTCAGCACCACAGCGATATCATACTTGCTGAGGATGGGTGAAGAAATACGCTCATCACTCACAATCACCGTCACATTGGCAGTACCACCACGCTGCTCAGGTCCGTATGCAGGCATCCAAGTTACCTCTTTATCCTCCATCAGTCCTGAATAGGCCAGAATCTTACCCATTGAGAGCACGCCCTGACCTCC
>ONAE01000039.1:4737-31762 GCA_900315695.1 uncultured Prevotella sp.
TCTTTTTTCATAAAACTGCGTTTTATGCATCATCGGCTTCGCCTCAGCAAAGAGCAAGCTCTCTGCATTCGGCTTGCACGATAATTCATTTTTGATCTATTGTATCTTTTAAGTCACCTTTGGGATAGAAGGGGAACATATTCTCCTTCATCCATTCATTAGCCTTAGCAGGTGTGAGTTTCCAGCCGCTGTTACAGGTAGAGACAAACTCCACGAGTGAGCTACCCTTACCAGCCATAGAAGCCTCGAAAGCCTTACGCAGAGCCTTCTTCGCCTTGTTGATTGAGGCTACAGACTCTACACTCTGACGAGTCACATAACAGGTACCCTCCAGACCAGCTGCGATATCAGCCATCTTCAGGGGATAACCATGAATCTCAGGATCACGGCCATAAGGACAAGTAGAGGTCTTCTGACCAATCAAGGTTGTAGGAGCCATCTGACCACCCGTCATACCATAGATGGCATTGTTGACGAAGATGATGACGATGTTCTCACCACGGTTCAGGGCATGGATGGTCTCACAGGTACCAATACAAGCCAAGTCACCATCACCCTGATAGGTGAATACCAGACGGTCAGGCCAGCAGCGCTTGATACCCGTAGCCAGTGCGGGTGCACGACCATGGGCAGCTTCCTGCCAGTCAATATCTATATAATTGTACGCGAAGACGGCGCAGCCTACAGGTGACACACCTACGGCCTTGTCTTCCATACCCATCTCCTCAATGACTTCGGCAATGAGCTTATGCACCACACCGTGACTACAGCCTGGGCAGTAGTGCATATTGTTGTCGTTCATCAGCGTCGGCTTCTTGCAGACGATATAAAGCTTCAACAATCTCCTCAGGATCGGGCACGATACCACCCAGACGTCCGAACTGCTCTACGGGCACAGCACCGTTCACGGCGAGGCGAACATCCTGTACCATCTGTCCGGCATTGATCTCTGCTACGAGGATTCCCTTTACTTTCTTCGACAGCTCAGCAATCTGCTTCTCTGGGAAGGGGAACAAAGTGATAGGACGGAACAAGCCGACCTTGATACCCTGCTCACGGGCAATCTCAACACTCTTCTCAGCAATACGGGCAGCAGAACCGAAGGCGACAATTGCATACTCAGCATCGTCCATCTGCTGCTCCTCGAAGCGAACCTCGTTCTCCTGGATCTTACGATACTTCTCCTGAAGGGCGATGTTACGCTGCTCCATAATCTCAGGCTTCAGCTCCAGAGAGGTAATCACCACACGCTCACGGTTCTTTGGCTTACCAGTAGAAGCCCAAGGACACTGCTTGATCACTTCCTCGTCGGTACGACGGGGCTTGAACGGCGGCAACACCACCTTCTCCATCATCTGTCCGATCACACCGTCGCTCAGAATCATAGCGGGGTTGCGATACTTGAAAGCCAGCTCGAAGGCGAGATCCACGAAGTCTGCCATCTCCTGTACTGAAGACGGAGCCAGCACGATCACCTTGTAGTCACCATTACCACCACCACGGGTAGCCTGGAAATAGTCACCCTGAGAAGGCTGGATCGTACCCAGACCAGGACCGCCACGCTGAACGTTCACAAACACACCTGGCACCTCGGCACCAGCCATGTAGGTGATACCCTCCTGCATCAGGGCGATACCAGGGGATGACGATGAGGTCATCGCACGCTTACCTGCACCAGCGGCACCATAGACCATGTAAATCGAAGCCAGCTCACTCTCAGCCTGAACCACCTGCATACCAGTGGTCTCCCAAGGCTTCAGCTCAGCCAGCGTCTCAATCACTTCACTCTGCGGAGTAATAGGATAGCCGAAATAGCCGTCGCATCCGCAACGAATAGCAGCGTGGGCAATAGCCTCGTTAGAAGCGCAGCCTACGCAGGCATCTTCGTTGACAGCCTCCACAAACGGATAACCATGCAGATTCACTTTGTTGGCCAGGGCGATGACCTTCTGAGGGCAGGCGATGATGCAAAGCTGACATCCCTTACAACGCTCAGTATCCACCACGATGGCACCTTTCATTTTTGCCATATTTATTTAGTTTAATGCATTAACCTCTTACAAAATTGGGTGCAAAAGTAATATAAATATGGCAAATAGCAAAAAAAAATCGCCTTTTTCTTTCAATTTATTATGAAATCCTACCTTTTCCTCAACAGCTCCACGATTCGTGCCATCTGATTGGGGATACGAATCTGCTGCGGACACTTCGGCAAGCATTCCTCACAATCCGCACAACTTCTCGCCCACGACTCCACATTGGGCAGAGCCTGGCGCAGTCCGTCGGCAAACTGCTGTTTCTTGGCGGCATAGTCAGCAGCCTGCTTTTCCGGCAACGGTAGCAGATGACTGTTCACAGCCTCATTATAATAGGCAAAGTTGCCAGGAATATCCACCCCATAAGGGCAAGGCATGCAATAGGCACAGGTCGTACAAGGAATCGTCGGGAAACCTGCCATCTGGTCGGCAATCTCAGCCAACAGCGTATTTTCGGCCTCCGTACAGTTCTCGAGTGGTGAGAAGGTCTCAATGTTCTCCTTCACATGCGCCATCTTGTTCATACCACTCAGCGTAGTGAGGATATTCGGGTGAGAGCCCACCCAACGGAACGACCAACGGGCCGTACTGTCATTGGGGCGCACAGCCTTCAACTGGTTCGTGAGCTCCTTTGCCATCTTGCCAAAAGCACCACCACGCAGAGGCTCCATCACCACACACTGCACACCAGCCTTCTCACATTTATTATATAGATATTCCGCATCGGCATCCTTACGCCAACCGTTACCCATCGAGGCATGACGCCAATCGAGGAAGTTCATCTGAATCTGCACGAAGTCCCAGTGATACTCGTCCTGATGATCGAGCAACCAGTCAAAAGGTCTCACGTCACCATGATATGAGAATCCCAGATGCCTGATACGCCCTGCCTCGCGCTCCTTCAACAGGAACTCCAGCAGATGATTATCGAAGAATCGTCCGTTCAGCGTATCCATACCACCACCTCCGATACTGTGGAGCAGATAATAGTCGATATGATCCACCTTCAGACGCTGGAACGACTGATAATACAGCTTCTGCGACTCCTCAAAGCTCCAAAGATGATCTCGCTGGTTCGACATCTTCGTGGCAATATAGTATTTGTCACGAGGATGACGACTCAGAGCATTACCAGTCAGCACCTCCGACCTGCCGCCCATATACATCGGTGCCGTATCGAAATAGTTCACCCCATGCTCAATGGCATAATCCACCAGCTGGTTCACCTCGTCCTGATCGTCGGGCAAGCGCATCATGCCAAAGCCCAACAGCGAAATCTGCTCACCAGAGCCATGCTGCACGCGATAAGTCATGCGGTTCTCCCCTACTTTCTTCTGATCATCCTGAGCAAACGCACGCAACGGCCCCATCACACTCGAGGCCATCACGGCACCAGCACCCATACCCAATCGCCGCAGAAAGTCACGACGAGACAAGTTTTTGTTGTTGTTCTCCTCCATCATTAATACTGTTTAGTTATGTTTGCTTTTATTTGTTCACTGCTGCAAAGATACAATTAAGTGAGAACATTACAAAATAAAATCGCATATTTTTGTTTCAATTCGAGATCCCTCGACTCCGCTCGGGATGACAGAAGAAGGCCTGGGCGATGTCGGCATAACAATACCTCTTGGTGTGGCGGGTGGCAATGATGTCAGTATGGAAATTCTTCTGATGGCGCAGCTGGCAGACTTGCTCCCAAGTCGTCGAAAAAGAGCGGTTGTAGATGGTGGCCAACATGCCTACCTGATCTACTAATTGCAATGCTTGGAGCTGTGGATGACGAAGGAATTGCAGACGAATAAAGATGGCCAAATAACGGCATTGCCCCTCCATCGTGTCAAGTCGTCGGATGCGAGAGCGACGGGCCTCTACCCCATCCTGGAGATTGAACACGAAACCATATTCCTTGGCGAGAGCCGACTGGTTCCAGGCCGCTTCCACCTCCTCAGCGAAGGAGGGCTTCATCTGAAAGCGGCCTATCGAGAAGTTGGCGCCTGACGTGCCTTGCAACACATAGAGTCCGTTGACTGCAGCCGTCTCTATCTCATCCTGCCATCTGGAATAACGGATCAGTTCTGGAAAGACAATAGCCTCAGCCAAACGGGCATCCACACCAAATTCCTCAAACAGAGGTTTCCACGCCGTATGATGCGCATCGATAAATTGTACCGCTGATGTCCAGTCGTCGCCAAACTCCTTGGGGTAGCTCACTGAAAATGCTGTGCCACTGCCTGTTAAGAACAGTATGCACAGCATTAAGCATTGTCTTACGTTTTTCATCTTAGAGTTTATAGGTGCACTTCACGATCTTGTTGTCGTCAATCATCACCCACTCTAAACGGTCAGTCTTATTCTCAAATGCAATCGGTGTGCAGGAAGTCATACCGTTGATGATGAGCTCACCCGTCTGACTGTATTCCACCTGTCGCTTACCACTGCGGCTCTTATAGACGCCATAAGGTGGTTTGCTAGGATTCTGCTTCAGACGCTGATCCACCTTTTTATTGATGCTCTCAAGCTCTGACTCGCTGATGGTGCGGAAGTTGTTACAATCCAATACGCCGTATTCCATTTCATCACCTTTCTCACGCACAGCCAAAAACGGCCACTCACAGGAGACTTTGCTAACGTTTTGGAAGCTACGGCACTCCCATGTTGCAAAGCGCCAGCCACTTGGCAGTTCATAGATGGTCTCCGGACAGAAGCCTCTCAGTGGTATGATATCTGGCAACTCCTTGTAAGCATCATCGAGCAAACAACCCGTCATGATAACGGCATTCAGGTCTGTCCGGCCAACGGCACACTGAGGCAGTTCGCCCAGATCAACCAGACGCTGCGACAGTCTGTTGAACTCTTCCGCATATTGCTTCACACTCGCAATCTGTCGCTGGAGGGATGCCCGATACTCCTTAGCAGCTTCCAAACGATAGTTATAGAGCAACTGGTCAGCATCTTCATAAAGGGCATCAATCTTATTGGGATCATCCTCCATACAGATCTGATCGTAGATCTTCTGCAATTTGCCCTCATACTTCTTGGCGATGGCACTATAGTCATGCTGGGCCTCCTCCTTCATCTGTTGTTGATAGTTGTTGGTCAGTTTACCCACCTGAGCCTCATAGCCACTGAAGGCCTTGGTCATGTCCTGTGTCTGCTTGGTGAAGTTACGGGCATTCATCGCCATCTTCTGCATCTGCTGGATGAACTCAGGATGAGCTTTGATATAAGCCTCCTGCTCTTTCTCGCTCATCTTTTCAAACTTCTCCAGATCCATCGTATTGACATCGCCTCCCAGAACCTTCGCCATCACCTTGTCCTTGATGGGTTTCTTCTTTGATTCTGGGGCATTCTCATCGTTGAGGATAGCCAACTCGGCCTTGGTCAGACCAAACTGATTCTGGATCTTACCTTCCCATTTCTGGCGCAAGGCTTCCATCTCGGCATCAGAGCAACCCGACTGTTCACGCTGTAACTGATCGGCACGAACTACGACGGCAGCGATCTTCTGGGCGTAGGCATCACGTTCCTCCATCGTGCTTTTCGCCATCTTCTCAGCAGAGGGCAATGGGGGCAACTCGTTCATCAGCGCCTCAGCTGTAGAGGCTGTGCTGGGTGTCAGGACACCATCCCACGTCACAGTGGAGGTTCTGCGCTTGGGAATAATATCGCTTCCCTGGGCGATAGCAAGATTAGAAGCATCACCCGACTCCACCTTTGGTGTCTCGGCCTCTTCTTCTGCTTCCTCACTTTGCCCCTTAGCAGCCTGCAGGGCTTTCTGCTTCAACTTGTTCAAGAAGCCCTGAGCATTTGCTTCTGTCGTACTGAGCAGCATCATGGCTGCTACCATCATTAGAATCTTTTTCATACGCTTATCTCTTGATGAACTCTACACGACGATTCTTGGCACGACCTGCCTCTGTCTTGTTGTCGGCAACGGGTTCGTGAGAGCCCTTACCTACAGCCTTCAGATTAAAGCCGTCAACACCTAAGCCCTCGAGGGCCTTCACGATAGCCTCTGCACGCTGCTGAGACAGGGGATCGTTGATCTTATCAGAGCCCTGATTATCGGTATGGCCCTGAACTTCGAAGCGAGCCGTCGGGTTCTTCTTCATATAGTCAGCCACCTTCATGATTTCAATCATCGACTCCTGCTTCAAGGTGGCCTTACCTGTATCAAACAGGATATTGTTAGTCACAAACTTACCTGTCTCCTGAATAGCTTTCTCTACAGCAGAAACATCCTGTGCGTTACGATCATAGAGTTCAACGGCTCCCTTGGCAATAACGACATTGCGAATAAACGTCATGTTCTTATAATCGAAGGGAACTTGGAAACACATCCATGTAGGTTGGTTGACACGTGGGAGATTAACCACGCGCTTGTCGTTGAAATAAACCTTCAAAGCTCGTTTGTTGAACGACAGAGCCACATGGTTCCAGCCCTTCTTGAACGAGTACACAAAATCACCCTTTTTATTTCCATTAAAATAATAAGAATGCTCTGAAAAAGAACAAACGCCATGAGTCAGGACAAATGCGGTCAGATCACCTGAATCAGCTCCTTCACCAGGGTATGTCATTGCCCGGAACATTATCCGTAGGCCAATAGTAGAAGTCATACTCAATGGTGAACTCCTCTGGCAGATAGGCTCCCTGTTCCTTAATGAACGGCTGTACTTGGGCATTGTCAGTCAGATTGATAGCTTTTACACCACCCAGCGTCTTGGTTTCTACTGTACCTTGGAACATATCCCACTTGGAAGGGAACTCGCCCACTTGCTCTGCAGTAACATCATCCTGGAACAAGATTACAGAACCACGCTTGAAATCAGATGATGTAGCTGTAGTGGGGGCTGCATCACCAGCATCACTGACATCAGCCATTTCAGCGTCCTTCGACTTCTTACCTTTCTTAGAAGATTTTCCGTCAAGCACTTGATCCATTCCCTCACTGACGGTCTGATCGACTTTTTGCTCCACTTTTCCCTGTACGGTTTGTAACGCTTTGTCCTTCAGTCTGTTCAAAAATCCCTGAGCACTGACATCAGCACCCATAAAAGCAAATAATGCTAAAGCAATGATTAATCTTTTCATAAGTTTATTGTTTTGAAGTTAGGGTCATACTATTTCTATATTCGAGGGCAAATATAGTAATTTTGTTGCAACTATACAACAAATATTGCGTTTTTTTTCTTTTTTTTAATGAAAAAACTAAGGTCCAACCAAGTGGCGATACTTGAGTCTAGGCTTTACTTTTACCTTTTGCATCTCAGCCGTATTGGTAAAAGAGAACTCCAGCATCAGGTCTGTCATATTGCCTTTTAAGGTGATATCACCGTCAGCCAAAGCACCGTCACTTTCAATAGAAACATGAAGGTTCTTCAGAACGATGTCCCTGTATGCAACGCTTCTGACATCGGCCTTCACCTCTCCGATGGGTAGTTTTCCACCTTTTTCCTGACGCATCTCGGCTGTTCGCTGCTTCGAGTAATCTATCTTGAATGTGGCAGAACAGTCAATGTTGCCAAGTTTCTTCATCTTGAAGAGATCGCCCAGATGCAGCGCTGCGGTGTTGGCTTTTCCTGTCAGGTACTTGGTACTTTCGTCAAGCTCGAACTCGAAGTCAACATCCCCCTTTTCCGTTTTCATCAATCCTCTGAACTGCTCTTTCCGCCACAGGATATCGAAACTACCATGATATCTGAGAACGCCCAAAGCGTATATCTGATACATCATATATTTTTTGACAGTAAACTGGTTGATGATCTTATCCTTGATACCAGGACGGGCCACCATATCATGTACATCAAAATGAAGCGTCAGATCACGGGCTTTCGTCAGGTTACGCATGATACCTGTGGCATTGATAACCAGAAGCTGGTCGTCGGTATTAATATGGATTCCATGAAAGGTCATCTCACGGGCAGAACCATTCAGGCTGACTCTCAGGTTCAGAGGAATGGAAAAGCGTTTCAAAGCAGGCGCGAAAGGTTTTGCGATGTCTTTCAACATAATACGGGCAGTGATGCTGTCTGCCCGATAATACAAACGGGTCTGCTTTTCCTTGTCGGGCAGCATAATATCAGCCTTCGGAATGTCTATACGGGTAGTGGTCTGCTGAACGACAACATCTGAGAGACGGATGTGCTTATCGCTGTAAAGGATATCGGCCCTGACATCGTTCAGATCGATACCAGCAATGGTATCTTTGATACAGCATTTGGTCAGTCTGGCACTCAGCGTATCTTTATCGATACGAAGGATATCCAAGCCCATGTCAGCCATTAATGCCATGTGGCCCTCATCGAAGGCACCGCGATGCGGTCTGTTTTGATTGCGACGAGGTTTATGGTTATCCGTCTTGAAGTTTAAGCCCTTGATATCCACATGCCGGTTATCACGCCAGTCGAAATAAGCGGCCTGATCAAGATAATAATCCTTATCATTATATTTGACATGCAATTGTTTTATCTGAGCATATTGCAAGTCGAGTTGAAAGACGTTGTTTTTCTGTTTATTCTTCTTGTTTTTTGGACCGTTCTTCGTGGAATCCAAAAGGAACTGATAATTGGCAGGACCGTTCTCTGGTTTGACTATCAGCAAGTCGATACCACTCAGCCTACATTCTTTCAGAGCGACATGTCCACGCATCAAAGGCAATAAACGGAAATCACCATAGATTTCCTTCACCCGTACCAGGTCCCGTTTCTGTTGATCCTTCAGGTTCACGTCGTAGAAGGTAACATGCTGACCCAAGAGATTGAGTCGGACACCCTTGATCTGAATTTCCGTTTTCAGTTCCTTTTCAAGCGCATCAGTAGCCATACTGATGAGTCTGTGCTGCACATAGCCACTATTGCAAATGATTGTCGCCAACAAAATGATAGCGGCAATGGCGAGAGCCACCATGAGCATCACACGCCTCATCTTTCCCATAAGTCATCAGGGATTATACATATCCTTGCAGTAGAAAGCCATGATATCATCAAGCATACGCTTGGCCTCGACAGCAGGACTGTCAGGGTCAAGCGCAATAGCCTGGATATAGCAGTTGATGGCCTCGTGCCATTTTGACTCTTTCCGAAAGGCGTTACCTTGTTCGTACCACTCTTGAGCCGTCATTTATAATACTCTTTTTTACCAGCAGCAAGGGTGTTCTTCATCAGTGAGCAGATAGTCATCGGCCCTACTCCACCAGGAACAGGTGTGATGAAGCTGCACTTAGGAGCCACCTCGTCGAACTTCACATCACCATTCAGACGGAAGCCGCTCTTCTTTGAGGCATCAGGTACACGGGTGGTACCAACATCCACAATCACAGCACCTTCCTTCACCATATCAGCCGTTACAAAGTCTGGCTGTCCGATAGCAGCGATGATGATATCAGCTGCACGGCACTCCTCTTTCAACGTCTTAGAACGAGAATGACAAACCGTTACGGTGGCATCGCCATATTGTTTCTGCATCATCAGCTGAGCCATCGGCTTACCAACGATGTTGGAACGTCCGAGGATGACACACTTCTTGCCGCTGGTCTCGATGTTATAACGCTTCAGAAGCGTGATGATGCCAAGGGGCGTGGCAGAGATGAAGCAAGGCAGACCAATCGCCATACGACCTACGTTGATGGGATGGAAGCCATCGACATCCTTACGATAGTCGATCGCCTCAATAATCTTCTGCTCATCGATATGCTTTGGCAAAGGCAACTGCACGATGAAGCCATCAACATCGTCGTCCTTGTTCAACTGATCGACACAGGCCAGCAATTCTGCCTCCGTGATGTCAGCCTCAAAACGAATGAGCGTTGACTTGAAACCACAAGCCTCACAGGCCAGTACCTTATTCTTTACATACGTCTCTGAACCACCATCGTGCCCCACGAGAACCGCAGCCAGATGGGGCTGCTTGCCACCACGGGCAACAATCTCTTTTACCTCTTCAGCAATCTCAGCCTTAATGGCTGTTGCTGTTGCTTTTCCGTCAATTAACTGCATATCTATTATTCTTTCATCCACTGCCATTCGTCCTGGGCTTTCTTGACATCCAGGTTCATCAAGGCATCGACGTCTGTTGTCTTCATGCCGATATAGACAGCCACTTCCTTCAGCGTCTCAACCTCTTTGTCTGTGACAATATTGTCAGACTTCACAATCAGAGCCAACATACTCAGCATCTGATAACGGAGATCCTCACTCAGCGAACTGGCAATCTGGCTGCCGCAGTCGCCTATCACCTGCAGGAAGGCCATCGGCTTACGGGCCTCAAGCTCATCATGTTTGGCAATCAGCTTCTTCACCACGTCCATACCCTCTACCTTTGCCTCTTCGCCAAAGGCATCGTTGAGGAATTTACCCAGGAACTCATACTCCTCAGGCTCTACCTTACCATCAGCGATGATGATATGAGATGCCATCACCAACATGGAAAAGAGAAAACTGTTACGAAGGTTCTCCTTTACAGGTGAATTTACATTGAATGTTTTGCGGAACTCATCCGTAATCACGACATTCTCTGCAGAAAGCTTCGTCTCTTGCTTCTCTGCCACTTCTTCTGTGAGTTCTTTCAGCGGGCCTTCATCGAAGAGTCCCTTGAGACTGCTGATCCATTTTCCAATTGCCATAGTTTTATACTTAAAAAATTAGAATTTCGGCATACCACCCTTCATCGCCTTCATGGCATTAGCCATCTGCGCCATCTTCGAGGAGTTCATACCTGTCACCATACGCATCATCTTACGGGTCTGGTCGAACTGTTTCATCAGACGGTTCACATCCTCCAGTTTCGTACCTGAACCGGCAGCAATACGCTTACGGCGACTCTGATTGATGATATCCGGATTCTGACGTTCCTTCGGTGTCATCGAGTTGATAATAGCCTCGATACCCTTGAAAGCGTCGTCGTCGATATCGAGATCCTTGATCTGCTTGCCTACACCAGGAATCATCGCAGCCAGATCCTTGATGTTACCCATCTTCTTGATCTGCTGGATCTGTCCCATGAAGTCCTCGAAGTCGAACTTATTCTTGCGGATCTTCTTCTCGAGCTTCTTGGCTTCTTCCTCGTCAAATTGCTGCTGGGCACGCTCCACCAGAGAGACGATATCACCCATACCGAGGATACGGTCGGCCATACGGTCAGGATGGAACACGTCGATAGCCTCCATCTTCTCACCTGTACCCACGAACTTGATGGGCTTCGTCACAACGGTACGGATACTCAGGGCAGCACCACCACGGGTATCACCATCGAGTTTGGTCAGTACCACACCGTCGAAATCGAGTCGATCATTGAACTCCTTCGCGGTATTCACGGCATCCTGACCCGTCATCGAATCCACCACGAAGAGCGTCTCATTGGGATTGATGGCCTTCTTCAGCGTCTCAATCTCATTCATCATCTCCTCATCGACAGCCAATCGACCTGCGGTATCCACAATCACCACGTCATAGGCCTTGGCTTTCGCCTCCTGAATGGCGTGGTTGGCGATCTCCACCACATTCTTATTCTCCGGCTCGGTATAGACGGGTACACCAACACTCTCACCTACCACTTTCAACTGTTCGATGGCAGCAGGACGATACACGTCACAGGCCACGAGCAAAGGCTTTTTGTGGTTACGGGTCTTGAGCAGGTTGGCGAGCTTTCCACTGAATGTGGTCTTACCAGAACCCTGCAGACCAGACATGAGGATGATGGCAGGTGCACCAGCACGACCCTCGACCTTCAGCTCTGCAGCCTTGCCACCCATCAGCTCTGCGAGTTCGTCGTGAACGATCTTCACCATCAACTGACTCGGTTTCACAGCAGTGAGCACATTCATACCCATCGCCTTCTGCTTCACCGTATCCGTGAATTGCTTAGCCACCTTGAAGTTCACGTCGGCATCAAGCAGCGCACGGCGCACATCCTTCAACGTCTCAGCAACGTTGATCTCCGTAATCTTTCCCTCACCTTTCAGGATCTTAAACGATCTCTCTAATCTATCACTTAAATTCTCAAACATATTTTTAATCTTTTATTCCACAACGATGCCCTGTTCCTCGCAGAGTTTCAGACTCATTTCCTTCAGCTTGAACTTTTGGATCTTACCAGAGCCTGTCAGCGGGAACTGATCGATGAAGAACACATACTTCGGAATCTTATAGCGGGCAATCTTTCCACGACAGAACAGCTGCACATCTTCAGGAGTCATCTGAACCCCCTCTTCAAGGATGATGAAAGCACCAACGGCCTCACCATATTTCTTTGAAGGAACTGCTGCCACCTGAACGTCACGGATACCAGGCATGTGATAGAGGAACTCCTCGATCTCACGCGGATAGATATTCTCACCACCGCGGATGATCATATCCTTGATACGACCCGTGATCTTATAGAAACCATCCTCATCCTTCACACCTAAGTCACCAGAGTGCAGATAGCCGTTCTTGTCAATCACCTCAGCCGTAGCCTCCGGATTCTTATAGTAACCCTTCATCACGTTGAAGCCCTTGCAGCACATCTCACCCTGCACACCAACGGGGCACTCCTCGCCAGTCTCAGGATCAAGCACCTTCACATCGACAAACGGATAGTCACGACCTACGGTTGTACAACGCTGCTCGAAGGTGTCATTCAGACAGGTCTGCGTCATACCAGGCGACGACTCGGTGAGTCCATACACACTGGTAATGGTCATATACATCTTTTCGCTGACCTGTTTCATCAGTTCGATCGGACAGAGCGAACCAGCCATGATACCTGTACGCAGACAGGTCAGGTCGAACATTGAGAACATCGGATGGTTCAGCTCGGCGATAAACATCGTGGGCACACCATAGACGGCCGTACATCTTTCCTTATGAATAGAAGCCAGCACCACGAGGGGGTCGAACTTCTCTACCATCACCTCGGTACAGCCGTGTGTCAGACAGTTCATCGTAGCCAGCACGACGCCAAAGCAGTGGAACAGGGGCACACAGACGCAGAGTTTGTCATCCTGCGTAAAGCCCATGTTCTCACCCGTGAAATAACCATCGTTCGAGATACCGAAGTGCGTCAGCATCACACCCTTGGGGAAACCTGTGGTACCACTGGTGTACTGCATGTTACATACATCGTAGCAGCTCACCTGCTTCTTCATCTCGTTCAGCGTCTCGTCCTCTACGTTCTGACCCAGCAGCAGCAGCTCAGCGGTATTGTACATACCACGATATTTCTCCATGCCGATGAACACCACATTCCTCATGTAGGGGAATCGCTCACTGTTCAGATGACCGCGCTCGCAGTTCTTCAACTCAGGCAGCATGGTGTAAGTCATATCGACATAGTTACAGTCCCATGTACCATCGGTGATACAGAGCACCTCCATATCAGAGTCCTTACACAGGTACTCCAGTTCATTCTGCTTATAGTTCGTGTTCACCGTCACCAGTACGGCACCGATCTTCGCAGTGGCGTAGAGGAACGTCAGCCAGTCGGGCACGTTTGTAGCCCAGATACCCACGTTAGAACCTTTCTTCACGCCGATGGCAATCAGACCCTTGGCGAGATTATCCACACGCTCATTGAACTTGCTCCACGTGAAGCGCAAATCACGGTCGCTATAAACAATATACTCCTTATCTGGTGTGGTCTCTGCCCAATATTCAAGCCACTGGCCGAGTGTACGCTCATGGAGTGTATAACCGGCACTTCCTGTCTCAGCAGGATATGTTCTGTTTGGCAATGGTCTGCCAGCCATGTCTAATTTCACGCTGCTCATCTTAGAAGGGGATATAAACTAATGCTAAGATTTTTGCCGACTTGCCTGGAGCACCATGCAGATGATGCTTGACGATAGAGTCGTAATAGATGCTGTCACCCTGTTGCAGTGTGTACTTATCCTTACCATACTCCACTTCAACTTCACCCTCCATCACATAGATGAACTCCTCACCCTCGTGAGCAGATAACTTATACTCAGGAGTGGTCTCGGGATTGATATCGATGATAAACGGTTCCATGTGACGACCAGCCTTCTGCTGTGCCAAAGGATGATACTCCATGTGCTTACGGGCATCGGTGGCACCATTTGAGAAACTGATAGCGTTGTCACGCTCACGATCAGCGGCACGTGTTACCACAGGTCCCAGCGCGTCGTTATCGTCCATGAATGTTCCCAGTCTCACACCCAGTGCTCTTGCTATCTTGATCAGCGGGCCCAGTGAAGGCAGATTCTGGTCATTCTCAATACTGTTGATCTGTTCTACTGACAGACCAGTACTCTCTGCAACCTCCTCGATAGAGAGGTTTTTCGTTTCTCGGAGTCCCTTGATTTTGGAACCCACGAAAGTGTTAGTGTTGGACATATTATGCTTTCTTTAATTTGAAATCTATTATCGGGGCGCAAAATTACAATAAAAAAACGAAACTCACAAACTTTGAGCCTCGTTTTTTACCTATTTATTTCGCACGGAGAATTCACAGCCGCAATATTGTTGATTATAGAAGTTAAATTCTTTCAGCAACTGATTCCGTCTTTCATAGAGTCCTCCCTTGCGCCAGTTCTGAGCCCAGAAGATCGTTCCTTCTACCTGCTGCTCTGCCTGATGGCCTGCACGTTCTATCTGCTCCAGACTCTTCCATCGACTCGAAGCCAAAGTGGTTGTGAAATAGCAGATACCGAGTTCTCTCGCTTTCTTGGCGGCCTCGACCAACCGCAGTGTGAAGCATCGCTCACAACGACGTCCCCGTTCTGGTTCATTCTCCAATCCGCAGACCCCTTCACGCCATTGCTCATGATTGTAGTCACCATCAATCCAAGTCAGTCCCAAACTTTCAGCATGACGTTTGCTTTCGTTCTTTCGGATCTCATATTCCTCACGAGGGAAAATATTAGGATTGTAATAGAATATCGTTGGACGGACACCATGCGCTACCAACCACTCGACAATGGCTGATGAACATGGGGCACAACAGGCATGCAACAAAACCTCCTTGACACCTTCTGGAACAACAATCGCTGGTTTCTTCATCATCGTGACACATTTCGGCTGCAAAGATAATCATTTTTCTCTATTTGAGTGTTAATCTTACCAAAAAACACGCATGTTACATTTTTATTTCTTATCTTTGTCAACTAATCATTCACATTAAGAACCATACATGATGAATCTGAATCTGACAGCCAACATCAAAATGCCTGAACATCAGTTAAGGCGACAAGTCATCGACCTCTGTAACAAGACAGGTAAGCCCCTGTTGAAACTCTCTACCAAGGATTATGTAGATAACGGTCTGGGGCACCTCATTGAGCAATTCGGCGGACAAGCCGGTCTGGTGAATATTGAAGTGTTCAACGAACTGCAGCACACCATCACGGGCTGGCCTGGCGGAAAACCAAATGTCGATGACAGCACGCGTCCAGAGAGGGCTAAGCCCTATCCAAAACGAGTCATCGTCTTCTCCCCCCACCCTGACGATGACGTGATCTCCATGGGAGGCACTATCCGACGCCTGATGCAACAGAAGCACGATGTGCATGTGGCTTACGAGACATCGGGCAACATTGCCGTAGCTGATGAAGAGGTGCGGCTATACATGCACTTTATCAACGGTTTCAACAAGCTCTTTGCCAACGGCTCCGATGAGGTTATCAAGATCCGCTATAAGGAAATCATGAGTTATCTGAAGCAGAAGGAAGATGGCGATCTGGATAATCGCGCCATCCTCACCGTGAAAGGTCTCATCCGTCGTGGTGAGGCTCGTAATGCCTGTGGCTATAACCATATCCCTAAGGATCATATCCACTTCCTCGATCTGCCCTTCTATGAGAGTGGAAAAATCGAGAAGCTGCCTATGACGGAGCGCGATGTAGAACCCATCATGCAGCTGTTGGAGGAGATTCAGCCCCATCAGATCTATGTGGCTGCCGACCTGGCAGATCCTCATGGTACCCATCGTAAATGTACGGATGCCGTATTGGCTGCCATCGACGAGGAGAAGAAAGCGGGTGCCGAGTGGTTGAAGGATTGTCGTGTATGGATGTATCGTGGTGCCTGGGCAGAATGGGATGTGGCCGACATTGAGATGTGTGTGCCGATGAGTCCAGAGGAACTGCGAGAGAAACGAAATGCTATCCTCCGTCATCAGAGTCAGATGGAGAGTGCGCCTTTCCTTGGCAATGATGAACGTCTGTTCTGGCAACGTGCCGAAGACAGGAACCGTGAGACAGCCAAGTGCTACGATGCCCTCGGCCTTGCCTGCTACGAGGCAATGGAAGCATTTGTGGAATATAAATTCTAAAAGATCTGTTGTTTCAGTGCTAAAGTCCGCGTGCTTTCCAAATGCGGTCTTTGGCGGCATTGATCTCCTGGAACTTCTTTTCAGCAGCCTTGCGCACATCTTCGCCAAGAGCTGCCACTTTATCTGGATGGTGTTCGAGGGCAAGTTTACGATAAGCCTTCTTCACCTCGTTGTCAGAAGCATCCGGACTGACACCCAGCACCTTATAGGCATCTTCAAGGCTATCACCAGAAAGATGGAGCATCGAATCGACCTCAGTCTCACGCAGTCCCATCCAGATGGCACACTCTTTCAGCGCCGTGATCTCACTCTGGGGCAGTGAGCCATCGGCCTGCGCCACCATCACTAAGTAGTTCAACAGCTGGAGACGCTGCGAGTAGTCCATCTGTTGACTGATCTGAGCGCAACACTGACGGACGGTCTGCTTAAACTGCTGCCATCCCTCGCGCTTCTGTTCGTCAAAGAGTTTGCTCAGGATCTCATTACCTTGGTTCACGGCCTGATTGCCGAAGTTCTGGCGTAGCATCTGGCGCACCAGTTCCATCTCCGAGTGCATCGCCTTGCCGTCGGCCTTAATAATATAAGAGGAGAGCACCAGCAACGAGAAGAGGAAACTGTTGCGATTACCTTGAGCCTGACGCTGACGATAAGCCTGCTGATACATCTGACTATAATCCTGATACCCCTGACTGCGCTGGGAACCTGCACCCCATGTACCAGAGTTATCTGGAGTGTTCACCCCGTCAAGCATCGAATCAAACAGAGAGCCGACGAGATAGCCTGCCAGAGCTCCCAACGGACCTCCGGCCATCCATCCTACAAATCCTCCAATCCACTTTCCTGCTGCCATAGTCTATTTCTTAATCAATCATTATTCGTAGTCATCAATCACGGCATTCATAAAGTCCATCATGGGTTTGGCCGCCAGGAAGATACGTTCCATCTCGTCGAGCCAGTCATCTCCCTCGAAGAAACTGTCAGGCACCGCATGCCAGGCACAATAATCCTTCAGACGCAGATAACGCACATAAGGCCAGTCACGCGGGAAACCTGAAGGACAGGTCTTCAACTTCTCCAAGCCAAATCCCTGAGGCCGATCCCAACTCTCATTCATACTTAAAGAACCCATATCGGCAAAATACTTCTGAAACGCCTCACTCTCCACACACTGCAGCCACGCATCCGTATTCCCCATCATCTCATTACGACATGAGGTGAGGATATTCGTCGGAAGCCAGTAGTTTCCCACAGCCACCAGACAGTGCCCAGGTTCCAGATGAAGATAATAGCCCCCACGCAGAGCCTTCTTGCCCTTCGCACAGATATAGGCACCCAGGTGATTCTTATAAGGAGACTTGTCAGGCGAGAAACGAGTATCACGATTAAAGCGATAGGTACAGTCCTTCACCTGCAGATGAGCCACCTCAGGATCAAACGTGACGATGCGTTCCAACGCCTGAGCCACCCCCTGCTCAAAATCGGCCCTGACGGCATCATACTCAGCCTTATGTTCCAGATACCAGGCCCGATTGTTATGAGCCGCAATCTGCTTCAGATATTTCAAAATTCTCTTTGCGTTCATTTCTTCTCTTTTTTAGAATCCCCTCTGTCATCTCGACCAAGCGAAGCGCATGGAGAGATCTCCCCCAAAAGATCCTGTTGTATCACACCATTGGAAGCAACAACACTGTTTCCCTGTGTAAAGTCCTCAGAACCAGCGTAGTCCGTCACCACACCACCAGCCTCCATCACAATCAGACTGCCAGCCATGAAGTCCCACTGGCCGATATACTGTTCAGCATAGCCATCGAGTCTGCCGGCAGCCACCTGACAAAGGGCCATCGCAGCAGAGCCGCATGCGCGGATGCTACCCACATTCCCATAGAACTGATCTATCAGATGTTTGATCACAGGTTTGTAAGCCTCACTGTTGTATGGCAACTGAAGGCACAACAGTGCATCTTGAATCTTCTGCGAACTGACGTGCAGCGGTTTCCCGTTGAGATAGGAGCCTCCACCCTGCCAAGCATAGAAACACTCATCGGCACAGATCTCATAGACCACACCAATGAGAATCGTCTTTCCTTGTAAGAGTGAGATGCTGACGGCGTATGGAGCATACTGATGAATGAAGTTCGTCGTACCATCAAGGGGATCCACCACCCAGAGCATCTGCTCTGCATCGTGACCTGCCAACCCTTCTTCAGTGATAAAGCCTGCCTCTGGAAACAGTTCCCTTAATGCGCTGACAATCAGCTTTTCCGAGCCTTTATCCACATACGACACATAGTCGTGGGCATGTTTACGCTCCACACTGTCAAGTGAGAACTTCTGCCGTTCCTCCCTGATATAAGCACCAGCCCGTTTGGCAATCTCGCACACTGCCAGCGTATATTTCTCCAAATTCTCAAAAGCCATAAATACAGAAAAAAGTGATTTCCCTTATTTCTTGATGAGCGAAGCCACCCAGAGGATTGCAACAGCACCGACAATAGCTGTACCAAGCTGACCTAAGATGCCGCCCCATGTGATGCCCAACTGGTCGAACAGCCAACCACCAAGTACACCACCAAAGAGTCCAAGTACCAGATTCATGACGAATCCCATACCACCACCTTTCATCAACTTTCCAGCACAGAAACCTGCCAGACATCCAATAATAATTGATCCAATGATACCCATAATGATTCTTTCAATTTTGATTTAACGGCGCAAAATTAGACAAAAAAGCCGAAAGCGCAAAACTTTTTGCGAGTTTTATTCCTCTATCGTGGTGGGAATCCTTTTCAAATGGATAAGCTATTTTTCGTTTACTTCCAAACATTCATTCGTTTTTCTGTATTTTTCTTCTGGGTACAATGCCATATTTAATCATTTTGTTGATTCAACAAAATGATATTTATGGTGATTCTACATTTTTCCCTGTTTTAATTTGGAAGTTTCGAAAATAATTCATATCTTTGCAGCAGAACAATGGACGTGTTCCATTATTTGGGAATGGGGTGTCCCCGTTCGGAAGAGTTGTCAGGTTCGTGGCAACTCTTTTTCATGGGAACACTTTTATTCCCACAATTTTACCATCCTGCTGAAAAATGTTAGGCTTAATCACATCAAATGCAAGATTCACTTGATTAGGGTTAAGTACATATCTTGTTAATGGATATGCCACAAGATCAGCGATTTGCAATCCAATGACATCATCCGTTTTCCACTTAAACTCAAAGGATTCCATTCTGTTTCTCATTCTCATAGAGTCCACCCAATAAGTACCTTTGTCTAATAGTTGCAAATAATAGCTAAGCAAAGCCTTGTCTTCTCGTTTACCTCGACGCTCAACTATTGAATAAATACGTCCATTCCCTTCAGGGTTCTTATTGTCAACACAGAAAATGGCCCTTTCAATAACAAATGACAAAGACTGTCCATACACATCATTTAGTTTCCCAAATTGACGAATATATGGCTCTTTCATGATAGAGCAACTAACGATTACATACACATCATTCTGTGCAAGAATTTGATTTATTGCCTCATAGAATTGTTGCTTGATATTGAGATCAAATAGAATTTCAAAACCATTCTGGCATTTGCGAATATCTCTAGAATGAAGGATAATACTCTTCTCTCCCCAAAACTGTTTTTTAAGATTTCTCACTTGTTGGTTAAGTGTTTCAACCTTGTCTTCAGCAACGAGAATACCACATAATGTAAAGATAGGGAACGTAGGGCTAAAACTCTCCAGATTCTGGTCACCGCATTCATCAATGTAAAGATAAAAATGTTTTGTCATAATCATATAATTTAAAGTTCTTAAACTGTTAACGGTGCAAAGATATAGCCTTTTTCTGAAACTTCCAAACATTCATCCGAATTTCTGTATTTTTCCACGTGGTTTAACCTTCCTTTCACAAATAAAGTTTGTTTTGGCATAGAATTTGTATTTTACCCAACAGATCATTAATAAACAGATAGAATTATGGACACAAAGAATTATACCAAAGCGAATTTATATTTCCATCACATGATCACTTTAATTGATAGAGATGATGGAAAAAAGAACAAAACTTTGGAGAAGGAAACAAGCTTTCCGAGTGTTTAAGGCTCGCATGGTGTATTACGCATCATTGGAGCGCAATTATTGGTGCGTTGATGGTAGTCAGCATATACCCCAACACTGGTTCGAACTGGCAAAGGAACATTGGACTCAGGTTTTCCGTTCTACGGTAACACCATGTAGCTGTTTTTTGTGTCGCGGCAATGAGTATGATCGTTTAGCGTATAAACGTGAAACTCGCCGGATCATCCAGGAGTCAAAAGATTAGAACTCTATTAGAAACGCCCCAACTTGACGATATGTTGGGGCGTTTAAGATTTAGGAACTAATTCATTTTAGCATAAAATCGATGTCCTTGAATTTTTTCTGTAGTTTGTCAAATTCTGCACGTTCCTCATCCATTGCTTTCTCAAGGATTGCAATGTCTTTGTTTTCAAGAGCTTTACTTATAACAGGATCATATCTGTTGCCAATTTCTATGAACTCATCATAATACTCTTCACGCCTCTTCAGATAATACTCTTTCTTTTCTGGGGGCAGCGTACTGAGGAAATCGTTTAGTAGTTCACGCTTCTCTTCACGATATATTTTATACTCTTCTTCAAAGTTCTCATACTTCCAGTCAAAGTAAGCTTTGCACTTGACGGGATCATTTAATGACTCTGCGTCAATCTGATTGGGTTGTAAAAATCTTAATTCTTTCATAACTTTAATTTTTTAGACTGCAAAGATAAGCGCAACCTGTCTCAAATCATGGGGCATGTTAGAGACAAATCACTTTTCAGTGTAATTTTTCAGGGCATCGGCTAACATTTGGCAGATTTTATCAGCAAAATGATCACTAAAACCGTCCCCAGGATTCGTATTCCTTTATTTTGCTTTTTCAAAAAAGCATTATTCTACTGTTTTTGCTCAATGCAGAAAGCATTTTTATTTCTATTTTGCTCAATGCAGAAAGCATTTCGGTGGTAAAGATACAAATAAAATAGTTAAGTTCCAAACATTCATTCGATTTTCTGAATATTTCTATGTGAACATTTACAGTCTGCAGGTCAGACCGATCTTGGTTTCGAAGGTGCTGGCATGCACATTGTCGTGACGACATGTTGGGGCGTTTAAGATTTATCCCAAAGTATCTGCTATCCTTCTGATACGGTCGGACAAATCAAGCAGACCATTTTTCAATTTTAAGATATCTTGTTTACATATATGCTCATATATGGTCTCTATGAGTTTTTTTATAACGTTACAGTATATTCTATGTCATCATCTTCAGCAAGATCACTTGCATAATCGTAAGAAGCATCTTCATAGAAATCTTTGCGATATACTGGTGGCACATTAGTCTCAACCCAACCATCATCAGGATCGCAAGCCTCATCTTTCATATTATTACGGATGGCTTTCAAAATTCGCTTATGCAAAGAGGGGCGGTTTTCTGAGATATAGTCTGATGTTAATTCTCCGTCCTCTACTTCCACATTCTGAAGCCATTCATATACTTTATCTTTAACTTCCATATCGAATGTGGTATCACCTAATCTGTCATAACCGAAGACCGAATAAGTAATTTCGACACTATCAGATATATCTAACTGTCCTAAATCTAATTCTTCTAAATATCGATCAGGGGCAATACCTTTTGGCAGAAGTGTTTCTTTCTCTCTTTCCCATTGTTCTACAAATTTCATATACGCTTCGCCAATATTATTCTCCAATTCTCTTTGACTGCCTCCTTTTACATATTCTATATATCCTTCCCTATTTTTAGCTTTGACTATGGCTTCCCATCTATCACCTTCATAATTTGGACCTCTATAAAAATCCACATAGAAACGACCTGATGCATCTTCCATGTTTCGGAGATGGATGTTATCATGTGAGGGCAAGGATGATTTTGAAGCTGCTGTTGCATGAGAAAAAAGATATAAGAACAGCATAACAAAAATGAATACTAAAACAACTATAGCAAAAAAGGTTTCCATACAGATTTAAATTAATGATTACTCATTACGATTTCACGCTCTTCTGGGGTTAGGCCGTAGAGGTCGAAGACTTTGTTGTCTATCTCGTTGTCTGTAGCCTTTATCTGCGCTGAGAGTTCCTGGCAGGCTTGACGATATTGGTTGAAGTAGTCTTCCCACTCGTCTTGTTGAACGAGTGTGATTTTGATCTTCTGTTTCTTCAGTTCAGCCGTAAAGCCCTTGAAGTCCAACTGGTCAAACGTCTGCAAAGCTGCTGTTATCTTGATACCCTCAAAGTTCTCACTCAAACGACGGAGGAAACGAGTGCGTTTCTCCTGCAACTGGTCCACTTGCTGCATCTGCATGTCAGTAAGACAAGCCAATGGCTGTTGGTCAACATCAAGAGGAATTCGGAAGTTTTCGAAATAGACTTTGCGGATTTCACGAGTGCCACCTTGCAGTTCAGGACAGTTGTACCATATCCATAGCTTACATAGCTTTGAGTTCAGAATGGCAGTGATGAATTTCAGATTAACGGAATCATCATTGGCTGTAATCATAAAGGTCTTGTCATTGCCAAAGAAGCCTTTCTCATCATAGATGAAAGGAAAAAGCGATGTCATGTTGGGATACATGATTTTAGGTTTGGAGAATTCCTCGTAGTAATCTGCAGCCCAGCGCTGCAATGCATACCATTCATAGCGAATACCCGTTTCTGCCTTATTTCGAGCAGATAATTTTTCTTTGTGTTTCTCTAAATAGGTATATATAGATGGATATCTCTCCTTGAAATCATTTTCGGACTTTTCTGAAGCACCTTGGATTGTACTGTCTGAATGATTTGGGAAGTGCCAAGGAACAAACAATAGATACAGATTATCCCACTCTGGAACCCATGCCTGAATATCTCTACCTCGCAGAAGTGGCTTTATCAGTTCCGCACTCTTAGGGTCTTCAGCAATCAGGCGTTCTTTGGTATCTTCATCAATGAAGAAAGCATCATTATAACCTGTCTTTATTCCATAATTGATAGATATTGGCATATCTTTCAGGGCAGTACCTTGCAGAAGCATTTTCTTCAGGATATCAAAGTGTGCCTTCGGCTGTATGATCCATTCTGATTCGCCAAAGGTATCTGCAGGATAAGCGGCTAATTGAGCTGGAACTTCGTTAAGGAAATCACCATGATAGGTTTTCTTGTTTAGTGATAAAGCCTGAACATCATTCTTACCTTTGTTGCCTTTTCGAGTTACAAAGATACAGACATAAATAGTGGCTTCGTCGAAGAACTGCACATCGCCAAAGTTGATGATTTGCTGCAAATCCGTCTTTGCCATAAAACGACGGAGTTCCTTGCCATAAGAAACAAGCATCCATTTGTTTGGCATAATGAATGACTGAAAACCTCCTTCTTTTAGTAAGCTATAGCCCCGTTCCGTAAACAGGCAATACAAATCGGCACTCTTATTAAATGTCTCAAAACCACATTTAGCGTAAGCATCGCTCATGGCTCCCATGCTCTGAAGCTGCACATACGGCGGATTGCCAATCACCACATCAAAGCCGCCTTTCTCGAATACCTTGGGGAACTGCTCTTGCCAGTTGAAGGCTTTCTTCAGACTCGCTTCGCTCGAAGAAGCGTCCCGTTGGGCCGAGCGGTCGCCAGCTATCTCAGGATCGCTAATCAGCGAGTTGCCACATTTGATATTCTCATTGAGCGAGTTCAGTTTACGATGTGGTTTGGCAGTACGCAGCCAAAGGGCTAGCTGGGCTATCTCAACACTCTCTTCGTTGATATCCACACCATAGAGGTTATGCTCTAAGATGCTGTTCTCCACATCCTGGAACACAATGGCAGAACCAGCCACCTTTGCCTCCATCTCGTCGATCAGCTTATGCTCTGCCATCAACCACTGCAAGGCGGCATTCAGGAAAGCACCACTACCACAGGCCGGATCGAGAATCGTAATCTGGAGCAACCATTCACGATATTGCTGTAACTGATCTAACAGGCGCTTCTTGGTTTGCATCTGGCGACGCTGGTCTGAGAAATACTCGTCCTCAACGATATGCAGCTGCTGTTTCTTCTCAGCACAAAGGCGACCAACGGTATTTTCGACAATATATTTGGTGATATACTGAGGGGTATAGAACACGCCATCCTGCTTGCGCTTCGAGGTCTGGGGTGTTGCACCATGATTGATCTGCTGAGTCACCTCTTCTATCTCTGAAAGCGAGTTCTCAAAGATATGACCCAAGATGTTCACATCCACATCGCTCTCAAAGTCGTATTCAGACAGTTTGCGGGTATGTGCTACCAGAATTTCGTCGGTGATTTTGATATTATCCAGCACCTCATCGGGCTTAAACAGTCCACCGTTATAGGCAAATATCTCGTATTGCTTGCCCTGATAGCCTGTGTTCATGTAGCCGAAATACTTCTTTACCCTTTCGTAGAAAGGACGATATTCGTCCATCTCCTTCAGGGTCTCCCACTGATCGATAAACTTCACCATCGAGTTTGGTGGCAGAAGTCCACAATCTTCAGCAAAGAAAATAAACAGCAGTCGATCCAAAAGTTTCTGTGTCTTCTTGAAAAGAAGCAGTTGCCACTCTTTTTCATCTTTTCCTTCAGGAGTTGGATTCTGTTTCAGGATATCAGCAAACAATACTCGCTTAAATTGCGAATAGTCTTTGTAAAGGGCCTTGGTAATCTGGTCTTCACTCGAAACGGATTCCTGTTTGATCTGCAAAGCCACACCTCGCTCAACCTGCTTCCAAGCCAGACAGAGATATAGCTCGCGGAAGTCCTCTTCCGTCAGACGGAACAGGCTCCACTCGTGATACTCCACAGCATTGTCGATATAAAGCCTAAGCTTCTCGAAATTGGAGATTATCACATAACGAGCATCCGGATGCTGGCTCTTATAGTTGAATGCCTGGGGCTCCACTTTCGAGAGATCGGTGGTCTTATGGTCTTTCAGTTCTATCACGCCTATCACTTTGTCATCCAACAGGATAGCGCCATCTGCTTTCTTCGAGTTCGTCTCGTTCTTCTTTTCAGTAATCAGGTTATAGTCGGGTGAAGGATTAAGCGTATAACCCAGCACCTTCACAAACAGCTCACGAAGAAAACCCTCTTGGAACTGTTCTTCTTTTGATTGCTGGATGTTGGTTTGTATTTCAGGATTCAGGAAATAGCTCTTATATTGATTCCATGCTCCTTCCGTCTGCTCTTTTGTCAAAGCAGCGAGGTATTTCTTCACTATGTTCTTTTGAAACAGCATATTTACGGTTTTAGCATTGATAAGTGCAAAGTTACTGCATTTTTCGTTTACTTCCAAACATTCATTCGATTTTCTGTAATTTTCTATTTGGGTTACATGCCTGACCCTGCTACTTTATTTCAAGCAACTTCTGTTTGATGTACTCTTGAATGTCGTTAGGGGTTATGTCGTAGACGGGTAACAGCTCCTCGAAGCCTTTTTCCTTGATGAAGCGGTTGCCGTTTGTCAGCATTGCCAACAATCCGCGAGTGCGCAATTTGTGCTCAGAATGTTCCAGGGCGGCATCAATCATTTTCTTAAGATCCTTACCCTCTTTCAGAATGGAGTAGATGTCATAATAGTCACGGAACTTAGAGCGTCGCAACATTGCCTCCATCTTCATCGCACCGATAGATTCCATATCTGCTATGTACAAATTATTCTGGTAAGGAATTCGCTGCATCGATGGTATGGCTTTGCGAGGAGCCGCATAAAACGACAACGTCACTCCTTCAAAATTGAATGAAGCAAAATCAAAGCTTCCGACTTCGTATTCTCTTATTTCACCAATACTTTCCAACTCTTTTTTGATAGTTAGCCATGCGACCTCCGGCTTTTCACCTCTTTTAGTCAGCCATTTCATAAAATCAAAATCTTCACTCTGACGCTTTTCGATTTGTAAAGAAAGAGCCGTACCACCTACAAGCGTATATGGTTTAATGCACTCCAAGCGTGAGATAGCCTCAAAAACCCTACCAGTATGTGGTGCCAAAGACTTTGAGTATTCCATATCAAACTGACATTAATTTGTTAATGTGGCGAGTTTCGATGCTTTTGACATAAGCTTCAGGGCGCTTGGCTCCGAAGTAATACCAGGCATAAAGAATATTAAACGTACGGAACATCTCACCCTGTGGAGCTACACGATCCAACCATACTCGCTTCACCTTTTTATAACCAAAAAGCGGAAAGAGTTTATTAATGTCGTCAATATCAAGATAGAGCAACACATGTTCAATCAATGCCTCGTCGGAAATGTATTTCATTTTCGACAGATCGTAAGACCAAAAGCAATTCTCTTTCTTGAGCTTACGAAACAGTTGCTGTCTGGCACTATCTTTCATCATTTGTGTGCAAAGATACGAATAAGCGAGCAATAATCCAAAGAATATTCAGAATTTTTCTATTGATGTCCGATAATTCTAATTACTTTTTAGTTGGTGAGAAATTACTTTTTGATTGGCGAAAAGTAATGAATTGGCATGCAAAAGGTTACTTTTGGGATGGTGAAAAGTTACTTTTCGCGGAGTTTCTTGCGGTGAATAGAAAATAATTATGGTTCATCAGACAAATGAAGTGACGGCTCTTTCATGTAAGGCATATAGTCTGAGTTTAAAGTACTGCTCATCCCTAAATCCGTAGGCATTTCTTTTG